>JAYTRB010000072.1:0-6687 GCA_043746425.1 Planctomycetia bacterium | reverse complement strand
AGCCGGTTGCCGTGAACTTCCATAAAACCGCCAACCTTCTCGGTAAACTTGCCGAGTTCGTTGGTCTGCAAATCGTGACGATGTTCGCTTTTCATGTCTGACCGTTGCTGGTGTGAATACGAGTATGTCGGTTCCCTGAAACCCGCTGCGTTCGGGGTTCCTGCGGGAGAAATAACTGCTGCTGCATCTGAAGGCCGGCTGGATGCCGCCTCTCCGGCGCGAGTATAAGCCGCTGCTGAACATGCGTCAAGAGGCGCTTATTTCACCGACAACAGATAGGCAATTAGATCTGCCAGCGCCTGCTGATCGAGCTGCTTTTCGAGCCCTTCGGGCATGATCGACAGTCCCGTGCTGCGCATTTCGTCAATATTGACGCGCAAGATCGTGTCACTGGCGTTTTCCTGGCGTTTGAGCGTCACACTCGTCGCCGTCTCGGCGGCAATCAGCCCCGTCAGCGACTTCCCGTCAGTGCTCACGACAATGTAATTCACGTATTGGGGATTCACCTCACGATTGGGGTCGAGAACGTTCAAGAAAATCGCTTCGGCCCCGCGGTTCTGCAACGTCGCCAGATTGGGTCCGATCTCGGTCCCCACGTTGTCGAGGCGGTGGCAAACGGCGCACACCTTCTGGAAATGCACTTTTCCCCTGGCAGCGTCGCCTGTCAGCCCTAGCGCCGGCCGGTAGGCATCGAGCACTTCCTGACGGCGGCCGAGCTTTAATCGCGCCGCCACGGCTTTGGCCTGTTCGCGCACCCCCGCGTGGGCGTGCTTTTCGAGCAGGCGGACGCGGGCCGGTTCTAAATCAGCAGGCGGGATGCTCTCGTTTTCAATGGCTTCCAGAAACTTTAGCAGCCAGTCTCCTCGCGAAAACAACATTTCCACACCGGTGGTCCGCAATTTCGGACTGAACGCCGGCCATTGTTCAAGCAGAATGTCTGCGATTTCCGGATTCGTGTATCGCCCCAGCACCGCCATGGCAGCCAATTGCACTTCCTGCGGCTGGCGCGTCGCTAATAGCCGAGACAACAACTCGCGGCTCTCGGCGAAACTCGCCAGGGCCAGCGTGCGAATGGCTTCAACACGCTCGACAGGGGTGCGACCTTCATCGGCTGCCGCCGCACGCGAGCTGGTCAAGAACTCCTCCAGCAGTAATTTTGCTCGACCCGGCCGGGCGGCAATTTGTGAGCGCAACGGCGAGCCGCTCTGAGCCAGCCCCTCGGCAAGTCCGACGACCACTGCCGTTGCCAGTTGTTTGTCGTCTTCAGGAAGTGCATCGATCGTCGTCAGTACGGCCAACACTTCGTTCTTCTGCGCCTGAACGCCAATCAGCATCGCCAGGGGGGCGACGACCGTCTTGCGGATCATCGCGGTTCGAAACTCGGGGTTGCCGGCCAGCACGGCCAGTACGTCTGCGGCCCCTTCTGCCAACGAACTGAAGGCTGCCAGCCGCACCCATCGATTATCGCCGTCGTGTTTAAGAATTTTCGCCAGTGAGAATGTCCGATCGGCCGCGGGCAGGGCGCCCAGCGTGAATGCCAGCTGGTAGCGGACACGCTGGTCGTCGTCGTCGGCCATGGCAACGAGCCGCTGGCGGATCGCCAGAGAATCGGCCGCCAGAGTTTCGGCCAGCCGAACCGCATGTTCGCGAACCCTGGGGTTCGCGTCAGACAGGCGCGGCAGCACGACTTCGGCAGTCAGGGCGTTCAACCCGGCCAGGGCGTACATCGCGTGCATTCGCCCTTCGGGCAAAGGAGATGTTTCCGCCAGTCTTGCGAGGGGCGCAAGAGCAGCCGTGTCGCGCCGCTCGAACAGCAACCGCGCCGCCGTGTCGCGATGCCAGCCATTGCGGTGAGCCAGCGTGGCGACGAGTTGGGGCGTCGTCGCCTTTTCGAGTCGGGGCAACGGGGCTTGTTGAAAGTTGTCGGCCACGACACGGTAAATGCGTCCACGGTCGCGCCCGCTGGTGAGGTCGAGATGCCGCTTGATGACTGGCGGCAAACTCGCGGGATGTTCGATGACTTCGCGATAGACATCAATGATGTAGAGATTGCCATCGGGGGCATTGGCGAACTGGGCCGGGCGAAACCAGATGTCGGTCGAGGCTACAAATTCCCTTTTGTCATCCACACGTTTGGCGACAAGCCCCACGCCATCTGACTCGAGCCGTTTGCGGTGTACGATGTTGCTGCCCACATCGCCCACGAACGCCTGCCCACGGTATTCTGCCGGCCACGCGTCGCCGCGATAGATGGTAACCCCCGTGGCGCCGGTGAAATACCCAGCAGCCCTCCCGCCCCCCTCGAC
Source organism: Planctomycetia bacterium (assembly GCA_043746425.1). Classification (GTDB taxonomy): domain Bacteria; phylum Planctomycetota; class Planctomycetia; order Planctomycetales; family Planctomycetaceae; genus JACQFH01. The sequence continues at coordinate 4,381 of JAYTRB010000072.1, read as the reverse complement.
CATCCCGGGAACTTTGCCCGTGACACGCAGACGGGTGCGCACGATGCGCCACGGCTCGACCGGACTGATGCGATACACCTCTGCCTGCGGCCCGTCGGCGGCAATGCTGGCGCGCGGGCCGGGAGCCGCCAGATACAAATTGCGCGCTACATATCGGTCTTCGTACATCACGAGCTGAATGTGGTCGCTGTTCGACGACAAAAATTTGCGACCCCAGTCATCGAAGCTCATGCCGTGCTGTGCGCCGCCGCTCGTGGTGGCCATTTCAAGCGTCTGCGGATTAAACGCGAAGTCGCGCCCATTCAAAGCCAGCGGCTTGTATTCGGGAGCGTCAGGCCGCGTCACGAGCGCGCCTGAGCTGCTCGTCGCTCCGTGAATGCGATTATCGAGCCCCCACTGAAAACTGTTGAACAATCCCTGGACGTTGCTGCGTCCAAAACCGGTGAAAACGACTTCACGAACGTCGGCTCGGCCATCGCCATCGGTGTCTTTGAGATAAAGAATGTCGGGAGCCGCGCCGACAAAGACACCGCCGTCGTAGCAGGTAATCGCCGTCGGCCATGAGAGCCTATCGGCGAATACGGTACTCGTGTCGAACCGGCCGTCTCCATCGGTGTCTTCCAGCAGCCGCACCGTTCCCAGAAAGTCTTTGTCCTGTTCGGAGTAGTCGATCATCTCGACGACGTACATCCGTCCGTTCTCGTCGAACGACAGGGCGACCGGCGAATGAACAAGCGGCTCAGCCGCGACCTGTTCGATTCGAAACCCAGGTAGAGTCTTAAAGGTCGACAGCGCAGCGGCCGGTTCATGCGGCGGAATACGCGGTAATTCGTCGCCGAAATCCTGGTCGTCGTTCCCAATGTCAGAGAAGGCATAGGCCAGCAGGCGCGAATCGTCGGCGGCTGCTGGCTGCACCGCTACGTCACCGCTTAAGGCCAGAGGAACTGCCGCGAGGAACAGCCAGAGGATGCCCATTGCAGGTTTTTTAATCGTCATGGTTGATTTCTCCGTCGATTAGAATATTCAACGAGGACGAGAAAAACCATGCCTCAGTGCGCCAGCCGCGAAGCACGTGTCGATCGACGACACGATCGCGTGAACCCGCGCGCGATCAATCTCAAGTTGATCTTCCGCGAAACGGCCGGCTGCCAGTGGGCGACTCGCCCCGTGCGCTGTCGCCCGTCAGTTCGTCATCGCCGTGGCGAAGAGGGGCCAAGTGGGGGCCAAAAACACGGGCCACGCGCGGCTAACTGGTCAAGCAGGTCCCAGATGAAACACTGCGGTCGAAAGCCTGGTTTTTCGTCTGGCGAAACCCAGGCACCCCCGCCAGAGTGAAGAGAATGACCTCTTCGCCGGTCACCGTGCTGACATCCGTGTGCAGACTGACGGTCTTGATTCCCGTCACACGCTCGACCAGTTCTTCCAGAATCGGTCGACCCGTTTCGATGAGTTGCGACCGCACGTCTTTGAGTAAGGCTCTTCCTTTTTCTTGAGGAAGTGACTTGATCAGATGTTGTTCGGCAGCCGTCAGAACTCCGTGGAGCCGTACCACCAGCAAATCGCCGATGAGGTGCGCATGAATATCCTTCGGCCCCCGACCCATATAATCTTGTTCAAAGCGGCTGATACCTTCGCAAATGGCCGCTTCGATCTCGCCTTGTGTATTCATTGCCAAGTGGCCGCGTTCCTCATTTCCAAAGTCATCTGATTGCAGGCGTGTCCGCAATCTCGAAGTCATGTCGTGTTTCATGACAGGTTGCCTTGTGGTGTGCCGTTTTGAATCATTCAAACCATTGTTCCTGCAACAACGGTGTGCTCACAGCAATTGGCGACGATCGGAAGTTCGAGCTGTCGTTGCCGACGCAACGCTTTTCTCAAACACGAAGGCCATGTATTTCGAATGCCGTTGCACGTGTTTGTGCGCGTGAGCGGCAGCCCGACAGTCGCCCCAGTCGTCGCGCGACAACGATCGGTACAGCGGATTGTTCCAGCAGAGAAGGCGTCGCCCCCACTGCGATTGCGACAGTGTCGAGACGCAGCGCAACTGCGCTTGAATGGGTGCAGTCACGCGCCGGCTCCAGTCGTGAGAGCCTGTGACGCGAAAACCCAGACTGGCGGCGACGGTCTGGTATTCTTGCACAGAAAAGAAATCCTCCCACTGCCAGGCCTGACGCACCATTCGAGTTTCGGGATCGAGCCGATGCACGCGATCGGCATCGGTGCTCCACGCGAAATCAACGACGACCAATCGTCCTCCCGGGCTGAGGACGCGGTAGGCCTCGCGCAGGAATTGCGTTCTGTCAGAAAAGTGAAACGCGGCTTCCAGGCACAGCACCCGGTCAAACGACGCATTCAGAAACGGAAGACGCATGGCATTGCCGGTGGCATACGATAGTCGCCTCGATTGGCCGAAGAGCGTGCGCGCCGCCTGAATGTGTCGCTCAAGAAGATCGACGCCCACGACGGCCGCCTGCGGATACAGGCAGTTCATGATGAATGAACTTTTTCCGCGTCCGCATGCCAGATCGAGAACGCGCTCGTCATGCTGCAACTGCAACAGTCCGACCGATTTTATGACCAAGCGCTGCTGCGCTCGTTCGAGACTCGCCAGGAGATTGAAACAGGCCAGCGGTCCCCGAAAAGGGAAATACCCCAGATTCATCAGCGGCGAACCCCACGTCTCTAATCTTAACAGACGAAAAATGGGGCTGGAGCCATCGTAGCAGGTTTCCGGATTGCAGATTTCCGGAATGAACGCCGAAGTGGGCCGATCATTGGAACTCGAAATGTCAGTGGCTATGTGGTTCGCTTCTGACAAATCGAGGCTCATGGCGGCACCAGAACTCTGTCTCGCAAAATCAAAGATGTGATGCGCAGCGCGCTTGCACTGGGCGTGCATGTCTGCGTAAAGTGCGGTTCAATTCGGTGCTGAAACGGCTTGTTACGACGTCCTCGTGCTGCGTGACCTTCAGTTGTCACTGATGACACACCGCTGGGTCGCACGGCTTTATCGACGCAACTTCAGTATTTTGCCGTACATGTAAATCGGTATCAATTGGCGAATGGAGAAATCTCTTGTAAGGAAATTCCTTACAGACTCAGGAGGATGAGTCATTTCCCGTCGCCGCGCTGTGCGGAATGATTCCTGTCGGTCGCGAGCACCGTGCCAGTACGCCATGGCAAGCGGCATGCTATGGCAATTCGTCAGGTTGTTTCCGGGCGAATACGATGCAAATTTGCCACCCGACAAGGGCAACCGCTGGCTTGCACCCCAAACCAGCCTTAATGTGCCGCGCGCAAGTAGTAACTAGCACTCCGCGTCACCGAGTTGATGCATGCCGCACAAGCCGCTCGATCGGGGACAGTCGCCCCGGCTGGCAACGTGTTGTGCGGCTAAGAACGCAGTGGCGCGGAGTTTTCAATTTCATCGAATCCGTGGCTGAAATGACTGTGACAAAGGCCGAGATGTCAGATCTCGATCGATGTTTGAGTTATCGAGCGGGACCAGACCCCGGGTGCTCGACATGATGCCACGCATCGCGGACGGCCAGTTTGGCCTTTTCCCAGCCCAGACGCTCGCCGTGCTGCGACTTCTCCCAGTCTTTCCGCAGTTCGGGCTCGGCCTCGTCAAAGCGCCGACCTGCATGCGTCGAATGCGACTCCCAGCCATAACGGTAAGCGGGCCCGTACGCGTCGTACCCAATGTCCTTTGAATAGTAAGGACGCTTGGCGTAGTTCTCCTTCCAGTACGCCTCCTCTTTGGTGGGGTCAATATTCTCTGCCACCGCTTTGCCAGCCAATCCACCGACCACTGCCCCGGCAACCGCTCCGACGGCGGCACCGACGGGCCCCGCTGCCATACCCGCGGCTGCCCCCGTCGCCGCCCCGCCCAATGCTGCTCCGACGCCGGTTCCTACAGGGTGTGCGCCCGGTTCGCCGGTAATCGGATCCCGGTTTGCATCGCGTTTGTCGGTATTTTTAGGTTCTTTTGGCATGGGGCACACTCCTCATCCTTGGGTGGGGCGCGATTTCCCGACAGGCACTTCCGGCGCCAAACAGAAGCGTGGCTGCCAAGACTGCAATTGCTATGCCGGCCCGGAAACACATGCCGCGGGCGGTGAGTTTCTGCGGAACTCGCACTTCGCCCCAACGCGCTGACTCGCAGGCGCGACCGCGTTGAGACGCCACAAGGCAGGCACAGTTCAGATCGAATTCGCCGACAGCCGCGCACATCCAGCGGGAACTCGTCGGCGGCGCCGGCCGGCGCCTTAAAAGTGATTCGCGGTGCGATCAGGTTCGTCCGCATCCTGTCGGTCGTCGATCCACATCGAGGCTCGCCTTGCAGGCGTTCGGCCGCGACTTATTCGTAGAAGTGGCCTGC
>JAYTRB010000071.1:0-3176 GCA_043746425.1 Planctomycetia bacterium | reverse complement strand
CTGGCTCCGCTCGAACGAAGGCTCCCCGTCGACGGGGCCGTCAAGCTCGTCGATGTCGAAACGGGCGAGGCGCTGGAGACGATGGCCCATGAGATTCGCGACAGTTTCACCAAGGCGGTTGAACGCTGGCTCGATGAACTTCACGTGGGCTGCCTGGCCCGCGACATCGATCATGTGGGCCTCGTGACCGACCAGCCGCTGGATGTGGCGCTGATGGATTACTGCGTGCGGCGCTCGCAACTTTTCTAAAGTCAATTTCGCATCAGGCCCCCAGAAGCATGCACGGTTTCGGCCTCATTCATATGGGCTTTCTCGCTGCCGGCCTGGCGGTGGCGTTGCCGATCGTCATTCACCTGCTCTTCCGACAGAAGACGCGCACTGTGTCGATCGGTTCGGTGCGGTTCCTGCACGAAGTGGTGCGTGAGCACCGCCGTCGCCGACGCGTGCGGCAATGGGTGCTTCTGGCGCTCCGGATGCTCGCCGTGCTGCTGCTGGCAATGCTGTTTGCCCGTCCCTACCAGGACGAAACATTTCGCCGGGGCTTTCAGCAGGAAATGGTGCTGCTCGTCGATCGTTCAGCCAGCATGCTGGCGCATGACACGACAGGCCAGACCGCATTTTCGCGGGCTTTGGCCAAGGCCCGCGACGAACTCCAGCGGCTCGACCAGAATGTGATCATCCACACGGCGCTGTTCGACGCCGCTGGAATCACCGAGCTCCCCTTCGACCAGCTGCAGACCGCCGCCGCAACAGAAGCAGCAACCGACTACGGCCTGGCCGTGGGCTGGGCCGGAGATGTCCTGGCAGGTTCGAATCGTTCGTTGCGGCGCATCGTGCTTATCAGCGACATGCAGCGCAGTGGCCTGGGCCGCGGCAAAATCGCACCGCTGCCGGACGGCGTTGAAATGGTGGTACACGACGTCGGCGAAGCGCTGGCGCGGAATCTCGCCATCGAGTCAGCCAAGGCCGATCGCACTGAGATTCGTCCCGACAGTTCCGTAGAATTACGCGTCGTGTTGCGCAACTACGGGGCCCTGGCGCTGCAGAAAGTGCAAGTCAAGTGTGTCCTCGACGGACCGGATGGGCGAATCGAAGTTTCAGGAACGTCCGATGTTCCCGGCCGGGGCAGCGCGGTGCTCGACTTGCCACTTGCCGTCAAGAGTGACGGCTTATACAAGGGTCACGTTGACGGGGCGTTCGACGATGTGCTTGTGCTCGATAACCGCCGCTGGGTCGCGTTCGAGGCGCGGCATCCCGATCGAGTGCTTCTCGTCGATGGCCAGGAAGGGCGGTCGATTTTTTCGAGTGAGACGTATTTTCTCGAGACGGCTCTGCGGCTTCGCACCGATGAGGCCGGCGACAGCCTGCGATCGTTCGAACCCGAACGCATCGTGTGGGAGTCGGGAAAGGGATTTCCCCGGCTGGAGGGTTTTCGAGCCGTCGTCCTGGCCAATGTGCGGCGTCTGTCAGACGACGACGCCCGACGAATGGAGGCCTACCTGCGAAGCGGTGGCAGCCTGTTGATTTTTGCGGGCGACCAGGTGTCGCGCGAATCGCTGGCTCCCTTGACGAAACGACACCTGTTGCCGGGCACAGTCGCTGCTGAGCCGGTCAATGGCAGATCGCGCGTCAACGCCTGGGACACCAAGCATCTGGCTCTGGCGTGTTTTGCTGATCCACAACAGGGAGACTTGCGGCGTGTCGCATTTAACACATTTTTGCCGCTCGAATCGCTGGCGGCCGCTGGCCAAACGCTGTTGCAGGCAGAAGACAGAATCGTGGCAGCCGAGATACCCATCGGAAAAGGGAGATGTCTTTATTTTGGCAGCTCTGCCGACCGCGATTGGACCGACCTTCCCCGCACCCGGATGTACGTTCCGCTGGTAAGGCAACTGCTGGCATATCTCACCGACCAACTGAGCCAACGCGCAGCTGTAACGAATCGACTGGTAACAAAGCCCGACGACAAAACGGGAATCGCCGAGGACGTCGCCGACGAAGACCATTGGGTCGTCACCAACCTCGATCCGCGTGAATCGGCCCTCGACCGCGTCACGCTCGAAGAATTGCTCAATGCCATGGGAGTGCAAAAGTCGAAAACAGAAGATGAGTCGCACCGCGCCGAACTGGCGCGTGCCATTCCCCCTGATTCCTTGCGGCCCGATGAGCTCTGGACAATAGTCACCTGGGCCCTGCTGATCGTATTGGCGGCCGAGACGCTGCTGGCAGGGAGGGTCCATGCTTGAGCAGAATGAATTCACGTGAACGTCGCTTACGTCGAGATCGCCAGCTGAGACAATCGTTTCTCGAGGCTCAGACACAAGGCGCCGCCCGAATCAATTGTTTCTTCCGTCATGAATCAGGTACGCTATTGCTTGGGAGCGCGGCACGCTTCACCGAAACCATGTTCCATCAGCATGTCCCATCAGGGCCAACCAACATGCCAGCAATGACACACTCAGCTCTCATGCCGAAGGTGCCGCTGTCCAGCGACGTCGCCATTCGCGCACTTGAAGAACGGCTGTGCGAGACGCAACGGGCTGTTGTCCGTCAAAGATTGACGGCAGGCGGCTTATGGTTGGGACTTGCGATCGCCCTGGGCTTGGCAAGCATCGCCATTGCCGACTATTTTTGGGAGTTCTCGATTGCCTGGCGCGCCGCCGGGCTGGCGGGATTGCTGGGCATGTTCGTGGTCGCCAGCCGCTGGGGATGGAACCGCTGGATCGCCCCGTACACTCTGTCGCGCGCGGCAGCCGATGCCGAAGAACATGCGACGCAGTTCGGGCAGCGTTTGCGAACGACGCTGGATTACGAACATCAGACGCCGCGTCCTTCCGCGGCATCTCCGATGCTGCTGGCGGCAATGCACAGCGACACCTGCCAGATGGCCGCAAAAACGAACTGGAATGACGTCGTCGATGTCCGCCCTGCATTCGTGGCGTTTACCGTGGCGGCCGTGGTCGGCTTTTCTCTGAGTGTGGCTCTGGTCGGTTCGTCCGAATTGCGTATCGCTGCGGGACGAACACTGCTTTTTCCGCTGGAATACACGACGGTGACTTATGTTCCACAATCGAGTATCGTGCGGCTCGGCGAATCGGTCGAGGTTAAAGCCGAGGTCATGGGACGCCCCATCGAATCGGCACTCCTCCGATATCGACCGGCTGGCACGCAGGAGG
>JAYTRB010000070.1:0-1614 GCA_043746425.1 Planctomycetia bacterium | reverse complement strand
AAATGGATCGCCGACCGCTGTCATGGAACGGGAGCGGCGAACGAAACGCCCATCGGCTGGGTGCCGAACGTCGAAGCGCTGGATGCTGCCGATCTGGGTCTGCAGGAGGCGGCCGTTAACGCCCTGTTGCACATTGACCACGACGAATGGCAAGCCGAAGCAGCCGATCGGGCTCAATTCCTGCAAGGCTTCGGCGACAAGCTTCCAGCCGAAATTCTGGCTGAAAATTCGGCCCTTGTCTCGCGGCTGCGATAACACGACGTTAACCGTTTTCAGGACGATTCATCACTTCAATTCGGGCCACTGATGCAGCATCCAGGCGACAATCAGGTCGAGTTCCTGGTTCGACAAGCGGTCGGCGAAAGCCGGCATCGCATTGTGGCCGCCGTAGAACTTCGTGAGTGCCGGGTTGCGAATGAATTCGTGCAACCATTCGGCCGAGCCATAGCCAGAAAGATCTGGCGCGTCTGAGACCATCTTGACGTCGGGATCTTTGAAGAGCCCGTCAGGATCGTTGGCCAGGGTCATGGCGTGGCAGGCGTAACAGGTGCCCGCAACCGCGTCAGTTCCCAGGGCGAAGAATTCCTGCCCTTTCGCAATCTTCGTTTTGTCGAGTTCGCCAATTCCCCTGTGCCCGCTCAGGCTGGCCAGGAACTCAACGACGGCGTCAACTTCTCCCTCCCTCATCTTCTTCGACGCCACATTTTCGGCGACCCATTTCGCCATCTCTCCCCCGGTGAAACGTTCGCCGACCTCTGGCGCGTTTTCAGTCGGGCCAAAATGCTGCCGACCGGCAGTGCCGGTGATCATTCCGCGAATCCAGGTGCGCGTCCCGAATGTTCCCAGATCTGAAGCGGTGGCGATTTCCGCAGGAACTTTACCCGTCCCGTCGTGTCCGTCGTAGCGATGGCAACTGGCACAATTCCGGGCAAACAGTGCCGCCCCGCGCGTTTTCGGATCGCCATGAAGCAGATGAACCGCGCCCGCCGGGCCAATTCCCTCGATTTGCACGAGTTCTTTGACACGCTCGGCCTTGTGCCGGGCGTCGACGACCGCGAGTTGGTAATCGCTGTCTCGTGAATCATCGTGCAAGGCGAGGCCGGTAAGAATGCCGATGCCGCCAAGGATTCCAAAAATGAAGGCCAGATTGAACCGATGCCCGAGCTTCCACCGCCCCAAAAATGGCATCAGGAACAAAACCCCGACAATCGCTCCGGGAAGAATCATCGCGCCGATGATCTCGGTTTTTCCGGGAAAGTACTTGAGAAGCTGAAAGAGAAAGAGAAAGTACCACTCGGGCCGGGCGGCCGAATAACTCTCGGTCGGGTCTGCGGGAGCCCCCAGTTCGGCTCCACCCTCGGGCCCAGCATCATGCCAAAGCACCAGAAATAACACAGTGGCCAGAACGGCCAGGCACGCCACAGCGTCTTTGAGCACCTGATCGGGCCAGAACGTCGTGTCGGGTTTGTGAATCGGGTCAGGAACAGTCAGGCCGTGCCGGCGAAAAACGTAAATGTGCAGTGCCAGAAAACCGATGAGGAGTGCCGGCAGTAGCCCCGCGTGGAGCGCGAAAAAACGGCTCAGAGTCGCATGCCCGTAATCAATCCCTCCGAC
>JAYTRB010000069.1:0-1906 GCA_043746425.1 Planctomycetia bacterium | reverse complement strand
TGGGAGCGATCGGTCATGCAGTCGCCCCTCGAAGGAAAGCACCGGCTCAACAGCCATGCTTCGAGCACGCCGGCCACCGATGGCGAATTCGTCTACGTCAGTTTCCTCGATAAGACGCAGATGGTCGTGGCAGCCTACGACTTCAATGGAACCGAGCGCTGGAAAGTGCGCCCCGGTGTGTTTTCGAGCGTGCATGGTTATTGCAGTTCACCCGTGATTTTCGAAGACACACTGATCGTGAATGGCGATCATGACGGCGAGGCGTACCTTGTCGCTCTCAACAAGAAATCGGGCGATAAAGTGTGGAAGACTCCTCGCGAAAACCGCACTCGCAGCTATTGCACTCCCATCATCCGCGACATTGACGGCCGCACGCAGATGATGCTTTCGGGAAGCAAATGTGTGGCCAGTTACGATCCGCGTGACGGATCGCGGCACTGGATCATCGACGGCCCTACCGAGCAGTTCGTCGCCTCGCTGGTGTACAGCCATGGCCTGCTGTTCGTGACGGGGGGCTTTCCCGAGCGGCATGTGCTGACGATCGACCCCACGGGAAAGGGAAACATCAGTCAATCGCACATCCCGTGGCGACACAGCGGCAAGCTGGCTGCATACGTGCCGTCGCCGATTGCCGTGGGGAATTATTTTCTGGTCGCTTCCGACGACGGTCTGGCGACTTGCCTCGAAATACCCAGCGGCGCGATTCAATGGTCGAAGCAGCTCAGCCGGCATTACAGCGCTTCGCTGGTAACCGCCGCCGGGCTGGTTTATTTTCTTGATGATTTTGGGGTGACGCAGGTCGTCAAACCGGGCCGCGAATTCGAGGCCGTCGCCACCAACCACTTGTTTAAGGAAACCGATGGCGAAGAACCGCAAGACGCCTGCTCGGCGTCGCCGGCGATCAGCCAGGGACAGATTTTCCTGCGGACTGAAAAGGCGCTGTATTGCATCGGCCAGGCGCCCCGAGCCGTCGGTAAGAAATAAAACCTACAGAATTTCGAGCGTCGGCATCGACGGGGTCTCGAGCAGCGTGCGTGCGATCTGTATTGCGGTCTGCTCGCAAATATTGAGCAGATAGGGCCGCGACGGATTTCCCTCGGCGAACGAATCGCGAACCCTGCCGGCGTCGCCATTGACTCGAACCTGGGAATCAATCGGCAGTTCACCCAGAAACGGCACTCCCATTTCGGCTGCCTTCTGTTTCGCTCCGCCGCGTCCGAAGATTTCGCCCGTCATGTTCTCGACGACTCCCAACACAGGGATTTTGACTTTGCGGAACATGTTGATGGCTTTGACGGCATCGAGCAGAGCCAGTTGTTGCGGAGTACAGACGACAACCGCGCCCGACAGACCGACGAGTTGCGAAAGCGTTAAGGCGATGTCTCCCGTTCCCGGCGGCAGGTCGATAATGAGGTAGTCGAGTTCGCCCCATGCCGTTTCCTGCAGAAACTGCTGAATCGTGCGGTGCAGAATCGGGCCGCGCACGATGACCGGTTCGTCACTGGCGATCAGGAAGCCGATCGACATGAGCTTGAGGCCGCCGGCATCAATCGGTTGAATTCGGCGAATCGTCTGCCCGTCAGGACCATGCTGTTCGACAATTTCAGGACGATCTTTAACGCCAAACAGGTGCGGAATACTGGGCCCATAAATGTCGGCGTCCATCAGGCCTACCTTGGCGCCGCACAACTGCAAGCCCACAGCGAGCGAGGCCGCCATCGTGCTCTTTCCCACGCCTCCTTTTCCGCTGCCGACCGCAATGACATTCTGCGCGCGCAGGCCGATTGCTCCACCCGACATTTTACCTTTGACTTTGGCAGTGAAGCTGACAGAAACCGGCGGCGCGGCGGGAAATTTCGCCGAGACCGCTGCTTCGATCAACTGCGAAATGCGTTCGCGGCGGGGA
>JAYTRB010000068.1:0-2794 GCA_043746425.1 Planctomycetia bacterium | reverse complement strand
GCCATGGCTTCAAGCAGGGCCGCCTGCGTTCGTGGTGTGGTGCGGTTGATTTCATCGGTCAGCACGATCTGGGCGAAAAGGGGCCCTGGCCGAAACTCAAACTCAGTCGTTTTGGGGTTAAAGACCGACGCCCCGGTAATATCGTTCGGGAGCAAGTCGGGGGTACACTGCACCCGCTTAAATGAACACCCCACGCTTGCCGCCAGCGCTCGCGCGAGCATGGTTTTGGCCACCCCCGGCACGTCTTCGAGCAGAATGTGCCCTTCGCACAAATAGGCCACGAGTGCCAGAATAATCTCTTGCCGCTTGCCGATCACCACTTTCTCGATGTTGGCGATGAGCTTCTTGGCCGTGGGCGTCACCTGCGACATTCAGGAATTCCTTGCGTCCGTCGAACAGCCTGCCCGGCTGTCAGGACGTTGCCGACTGGCTTGGCAACCCCGTTGGTCCTCGAACAACACACCGTACATTTGTAGACCGTTCGTGTGTTGATTTTTTGTCTAGGCTTTTCTCGGAATTGACAAAGAGTACGCTGGAAAATGGCGACTGACGAAGGAGAAGTTTGTTCAAAAACCGCCAGCCTTTACGGCGCGGTAGATTTCGCCGTTGGCAGCACGCCAAGTTTAATGCTCGTCGCCTGCTCGGGCGTACGGTAAACCCGGTGTGTTGCTTTCTGAAAGTCCTCGGGCTTCGCGAAGTGGATGTTGGGGACGAACTTCTGCGGATTGCGGTCGACCAGAGGAAACCAGGTGCTTTGAATCTGTACCATGAGCTGGTGTCCCTTCGCAAACCGATGCAGCACGTCGAGCAATTCGATGCGCACCCGCGCCGGCTTACCGGGGACGAACGGCTCGGGTTTTTCAAAGCTGTTGCGGAATCGGCCGCGAAAGACTTCGCTGCGAACCAGCATCTGATATCCCGGCTGAACTGCCGGATCAGGCGCGTCAGGAAACACATCGATCAGCTTAATGACGAAATCTGCATCGGTCAGGGTCGTCGAGACCCACAAGTCAACTTCCAGCGGCCCTGCGACAACCAGATCCTCTTTCAATTCCTCGGTCTGATACACGAGAACGTCTGGGCGGCGCGCGGCGAAGCGCTGGTCGGCGACCATATATTCGATGTTCATTTGCGCGGTAATCGCTTCGATGAAGGGCACGGGCCGTGCCGGGTCGCTCACGAATTCGTCGAATCCATCGCCGATGTGGGCCGCGTCGGGCGCAGCGAATTCCAGCCTGCCGCCTTCGCGCAAGAACATTTTTTGCGGCTGCGTGTCTTTGGGCGGCCAGGCCTCAAATGTCCGCCAGGTGTTCGAACCGGTTTCAAACATGGTGGCTTCGGCCGGGGCCGCCAGTTCCTGGTCCTTCAAATACTTTTCAAAAAACGGCAACTCGATTTCCTGGCGGTAAAACGCGGCGGTTTTTGATCCGAACGAAATCGGACCTAACCGGTCTCCGGGAACCGAGGCCCACCCTCCGTGGTGCCAGGGACCCACGACCAGAACGTTATTGACATTCGGGTTTTGCTTTTCAATGGCTTGATAGCTCTTGAACGAACCGTACAAGTCTTCTGCGTCGTACCAGCCCGTTACGACCATCACCGCCGGAGCGACATTCTTCAGATGCGGTAAAATATTCCGCTTTTGCCAGAACTCGTCGCGGTTGGGATGCTCCATCATCTCTTTCCAGAAGGGACTGGCATCTTTGAGGAGCCGCTGCGTCACAGTTTCCATCGTCGCCGCTTCGAGAAACAGCTTATAGCCATCGGGAGTGGCATAGGCCACCGCCGGGGGCCGTTCGCCCGTCGGTTTGGGCCGCGACTGGTCGTTATTTCCCAGCCAGCGATAGGCGTGCGCCAGAAAGAAGGCTCCATTGTGCAGAAAGTCGTCGAAGTACCAGTCGCCGACGGGCGCCTGCGGCGAAACGGCTTTCAATGCCGGATGTGCGTCGATCATTCCCGCCGCGGCGTAAAAACCCGGATATGATATACCGTACATTCCGACGCGGCCGTTATGCCCCGAGACGTTCTTCAGCAGCCATTCGATCGTGTCGAATGTGTCGCTGCTTTCGTCGATTTGGGCGGGCTTGCGTTTGTCTGGAAAATGCGGCGTAACCTGCACGAACTCGCCCTCTGACTGGAATCGTCCGCGTACGTCCTGGTTGACGAAAATGTAGCCGGCCTTCACGAAATGCTCGCTGGGACCCAGCGTCTTCGCATATTTGTCGAGGCCATAAGGCTCGACAGAATAGGGCGTTCGCTTCATCAACAGCGGATATGTCCGCGTCGTGTCTCGCGGAGCGTAAATCGACGTCAGCAGTTTCACGCCGTCGCGCATCGGAACCAGATGTTCGTGCTTGACGTAGTGCAGGCGAATATAACTGGCAAGCTGATCGGCCTCCTGCGCATTGGTGCCGGCAGGAATCAGCGCTGCCGTGTAAAACACGACGGCCAACGACACGACAACTCGTAAACCGGCAGGCATATTCGCCTCTCGCGATGGAAGAGTGGTGGGGAAAGGCTTTGCATTATGCGGGTGGGCCAATGCGCTGTCCACCTTCAGTGCGCCTCAGAACCCTTCAATTCTTTGAAGAAGTCGATAAGATTGCGAGACGAAAGATGCCCGACAGACTGAGAACCCTATCAGGCATCCCTGTGCCCCCCCTTACGCCGCTATGCGGTCACGCCTTTCAGGAGTTGCATGAATGTCTTGCCTTGTTCGCTCGCGTTGCACGCTATTCGTCTTGCTCGTGCTGGGCGCTTCAGCACCATTTGTGAAGAATGCGGCCGGGGCAGA
>JAYTRB010000067.1:0-15869 GCA_043746425.1 Planctomycetia bacterium | reverse complement strand
CGACAGCACAAGCCTGGCCGCAGCCAGGCGGCGTTTCGAGGCGGCACAGCGCGCCGTCCCTGACGAACCCCGGGCGGCCTACGCGTACGGCGTTGCTTTTCTCGCGCACAACAAACTCAAAGAGGCCCTCGAACAGTTTCAGTCGGCGGCCCGACACTGCGACGCGCCGTATCTTCCCGCACTCCAGGGAATTGCCTGGGTACACGTTTTGAAGAACGACTTTGGAAAGGGCGTTCCTGCCCTGCTCGATCTGGCAAATAAGATTGAAAAGAGAAAAGGCATCTGGCCCACCGACCATGACCGGCAGCATTCCGCCGAGTGGCTGGGTCGGGTCATGGGCTACCTGGCCGGCCCGGGACATCAGGCCGACAGGGGGGCACAGATCGAAGAGCTCGCCGCCGACCTCGACAGCCGGCTGACCGGCGGACGAAAAGAAGCGTACGAGCATGGCCGGAAGTCAGTCGCGGGGCGATACAAAGAGCTGCAGGCGCTGGCCGCCCGCCCCGTCGAAGAGGTGCTCGCCGAGGCGAAACAAAAACGGCAGGAACTGGCAGACGCGGCCCGCGAGGCCGAGGGTGAAGTCAAGCGGTTCGAGGAAGCGTTGGTCGAACTTAAGAAGCCGATTCACAAACAATTAGAAGAGATCAAGCGCGACATGCGCGAGGCCGCGGCAAAAGCCAACAAGGCCAAGCGCGAACTGCCAGACGCGATTGAGCTGGTCGATGAACTTTCGCAACCGCAGGTGATTCCCCAGGTCAGGACGACGACGCGCAATCGGGTTCGAACGCAGATGTTAACGGCGCGGGCCGAGACGGCGCAAGAGAAGAAAGCCCGCGAAACGAAACTGGCCTCTGCCAAACAGACGCTCGCGCAAATTCAATCGTCGGTCGATAATGCCAAGCAGAGCCTGACCGATGCCAAGGCGAAGCGCGACGAAACGCAGAAGCTACTCAAGAAAACGACGGCCGAAAAGCTTCCCGAGCTGACGGCCGCGCGGCGCAAAGCCCAGGAACTTTCAGTTCGCATGCGTGATGCCGACCGCATGGCGCTCACTCCCGAAAAGCTGAAGTCGCGCGTGACAGCGCTCGAAACCTACGCGCCGCTCGACTCTGAAAGCGAAAAAAACCGCCTTCTGGCAACACTCAAGACGTCATCATAGTTTGGCAAACCCAGCCAGACGTGTATCCTTCCAAAGGATCGTTACTTGCCAGCGTTCTGTTCGAGCTGGCTGGCATCTTCGGCCTGGTAAAGGGGAAGGAAGCGGTAATAGACTTCGAGACACAGCGTCGAAAGCGAAGTTGAAAAGACGCGACCACCATAGTCGCCCCACGGTGCGCGGGGGTTCCAGCTGCCAGCAAAATCGCCATCCGTCCGCTGATCGGCGACGAGGTTGTCGCGCAGCGCCTGGTTCCACCGCCGCCACGCTTCGCCCCCGTGGTGATACATCGCCAGCGTGCCGTAATACCAGTAGTACAGATCTTGTTTCGATCGCTGCGGAAGATGCTTCAAGAGATAGTCGGCCGCCTCGATTGAAGCCCGGTTCGTACGCTTGATTCCCAGCATTTGTTTGCAAAAGAGAGACTCGGCCGTCATCGACGGTTTGGGCGATTCGGAATCTCGGCGGCGGTACGCGGCCAGCCCGCCATGCTGAGTCAAGCCGCGACGTTTGAGATCTTCTCCCTGATCGATGAGATAGTCGATGGCCCGCTTCATCGCCGACTGGGGAACGGCCAGCCCGGCAGTGCGCGCGCTCTTGAGCGCCATGAGCTGCCAGCCAAACAGACTCATGTCTCCCTCGGGGTCTTTGAGCTTTCTCCAGTCGGTATAGCGCCATGACCCGTCGGGATACTGCGCCTCGACAATGAATTGCACCGCCCGCACGAGAGGCTCGCGCAGAGTCGGGTCTTTCGTCATGCCATAGGCTTCGCCCAGAGCGATCGTCGCCATACCGTGGCAATACATGCGCGCATAGCGATTCGACCGCCCCCCCAGAAAGCCCTTTGAATCCTGCTGCGAAACGAGCCAGCGCAGGGCGCGCTCGACATTTTCAGCAAACGGATTGTCTTCGTGTGTGTAGCCCTTGCCGAGAAATGCCAGAACGGCCAGCGACGTCAGCCCCGTTTCAGATTGAAACCCCGAGCGCTCGCGTTCGGCCAGATTGGAGAAGCTGATCGCTGGGTCGGGCTCTTTTCCCAGCGTCGATTCGATTGCTTCCCAGAAACCCTCGGGATTCTGATGGTTAGCCAGCCATTGCAGGCTGGCTTCCACCGCCCGCTCAGAATCTTCATTGGCCCCCATGTCGAGGGCGATCTTCTTGCGGGCCGGAGAAGTCCGCAGTCGGTAGGTCGCCGGTACTTTTCCCGAATTCTTGCCGATCGCCCCTTCTGTGTCAGATCGAATCACATTGGGCGTTAGCCCGTCGGTATCTGATCTGCCTCGGGAAGGACTCAGTGCGACGAGCCCGCCAGAGGCGCCGTCCGTTTCTTTAATCGAGTTGCCCGACTCATCAGCCGATGATGTAACAGAACCATCTGGGCGACCCGCACCCGATCGCGTGCGCTCGCGATTTGCCGATTCCATCATCTTCTGCGATGGCCCGCCCCCGCGTGCGAAAGGCCGATTGCGCGAAGAAGTTTTTCCCGAACCTGCCGCAGTGCTGGTAGCCGGGTCGAACTCGCCCTCTGCGCCGATAGCCGTTGTTGCGGGCGAACCAGACAGCGGGCGTCCTTTGCGAGCTTCAGAGTCGCGTGCCACTTGCGGCTGCATATCGGAATCACTGGCCCGATCTCCCGAACCCAAACCGTCTCTTTCGATCGACCGCTCGCTGGCAATTTCAGTTCGTACGCCGCGCGCGGCCTCGAGGGAGGCTGTTGCCGGTGCGGCTTGGGTCCCGCGTGCCGCGGCAGGCCCAAGCTTCGCCTCGGGCCGCGAATCGGCTGTCTCTTCGGCAATCGGCGATGGCAATTGGCCCACAGGCAGATTTAGTTTTGCGGTGGCGCGTTCGGGAAGGGGGTTGTCGTCCTCGCGCCGTTCTGCCAGATCGGGAGCGGGGAGCGCCAGCGCCTCGGCCCCCTCATTGTGTTTTTGAGGAACGGGCACCACTGCGGCATCGTCAGGCGATGGCCTGTCGATTCGAGCTGGCGGTTGCGATGCAAAATCTGGCGTCCGTTCCCAGGCGGGCGATGTTCCCGGCAGCGCCCCCCCTGCGGCGGCGGCTCGAGATTCATTGCCAAATGGGCTGTCGCCATCGGAGGCCGGGCCTTCGACGAGTACGTTCCGGATGGAAATGCCTTCGTCAGACTCTGCTTCCTGCGCCAGCCCCGGGCCGAACATGAACTCGGTCGAAAGCATGCCGCCCAGCACATGCACCAGCAGCGAGAGCGCCAGCGTCTTGGTCATCACGTTTCGGTCGCCCCAGCGGGTGAAGAGCATCCGCAGCAGCAGAAATGTGACGATGAATCCGCACGTCCAGACTGCGCCCCACCAGGCGGTTGCCCACCAGTCGCGCTGCATGCGATCGAACACTTCGAATGCCAGGTCTTTTAACCCGGCCAACGACAACCTGCCATCGATCGATGTCACGATCGCAGACGTTACGACGACCGGCAGGTTTGGGGAAGAGGCGAACATGGAATTACTCGACTTTCAACTGCGTGGCCAGCGAGTAATTGTGGATGCCCGCCTTCTGACAGATCGAAAGCACGTCCATCACCGCCTGATACTGCCCTTTGCCGTCGCCCCGGACGAGCACTGCCTGATCTTTGTACCGCGCAGACGCGGCGGCCAGCAGCAGCTCGAGTTCTGCGGGCGAGGTGGGCTTCTGATTGAAGACGATGTGGCCATCGGCGAAGACGTTGACGATCATTTCATCCGGAGGGGCCGTCAGCGATTGCGCGTGAGCCACGGTGGGCAATTGAATATTGAGCTGTCGTTCCTCTTCGGCGAAGCGCGTCCCGAGCATGAAAAAAATGAGCAGGTTCAAAATGACGTCGACCATCGGCGTCATATTGAGATACGGCTCTTCGAGTGGTTCGACTTTGAGAGGCATCGGGTCACGCTCGGGGAATCAAGTCCAACACGCATTCATCACAGCAATTACAGAAGGCTCGGTTCATTTCCTGAAGTCATTCGGGGCTGACTCGCCTTTTCGCAGCGAAATCGGTGGCCGATATCTATTGAATTGGTTCTGGGGTCAATGGCGGGCGCAGTATCGGTTCACTAAGAGTTCTTCAAGGCCGTGGTGCCGAGCGACTTGGGTCGCGGGGCCATGCGGGGCATTTCAGAAGATTGCAGCGCTTCAGCGGAAATGAGGTTGACGACTTTCTGGGCTAGAAGGTCCATTTCCATGACGACGGCATCGACGCGACCGGCCAGATACATGTACAAGACCAGAGCGGGAATGGCGACGATCAATCCTCCGGCAGTCGCGATGAGCGCCATGCCGATGCCACGGGCCAGGTCTTCTGACTTCCCTGCGATTTGCGTCGTCATGGCAATGCGGTTGAAGCTCAAAATCATTCCCTGTACGGTGCCCAGCAATCCCAGGAGCGGAGAAACTGTGGCGATGGTGTTCAGAATCCGCAGGTTCTTACGCAACTGACCGACCTGCCGTTCGCCACCATCAATGATCGCCTGCTCGACTTCGACGCTGGGTTTGCCCCACTTGCGCACGCCGTGCGCGAAGACTTCGGCGATGGGGCTTCCGTTCTGCTCGCAGAGTGCCAGGGCGGTGTCGCGATCGAGCTGACCGGCCGCGAGATGTTCCAGAAATCGTTTGACGAAGTCTTTGGGAATCACTCGCCGACGGCGAAGCACGACGAGCCGTTCGATCGAGAACGCGACGACGATTACCGAGCACAGCGCGATGGGCCACATGAGCGGGCCGCCGGCGATGAACATATCTGACAGTCGCGTAGGAATGCCTCCCGGCTTTCCCGGCCCATGTTTCGCGTTCGCAGACGCTGTGGCTTGCCGCTTTTCGGCCTTTGCCGAAGTTTCGGAAAACGCTTCATCGGCCTCATCGACTGTGCGGCCGGCCGGTTCTTCATCCTGGGCGGCAACGGGCATCGACAGTGCCCAGACAGCAAATAGAGAGGCCAGAAAGAGGCTCTTGCCGATGGCCACCGCCGGAGAAACCGAAGTCTTCATGTTTGCTCGCGAAAGAATGGAACCTGAAGATTGCACCTGGCAAACGTCGTGACAAGCCGCCAGCTTGTCGAGCAGGTCGATTGTCACCCGGGCCCGATCCGTTTCCGCACTTCCAGCAGCCGCTCTCTGGCTTTCGCCGCGTGTTCGCTCTTGGGAAATCGCAGCAGCATTTCGTCATAGTTTTTGGCGGCCAGTTTCCATAGTTCAAGTTCCTCGCAACACACACCCGCCTGATACAGTGCCGCGGCCTGCAAGTCGGGAAATTTATACAGGATGTCGACCTTCAGATATTCCTCGAGGGCCTTCTGATAATCTTTCTCCTGCAGAAAGGTATCGGCTAATAGAAACTGACTCTTGGCCGCGGTTTCGCTGAGTTTGCCGTGCGCGTTCTGGATAACCCGCTCGAAAGCCTCGCGCGCCTCGGGAAATCTTGCCTGCGATTTGAAGCTTCTGCCCAGTACCTCATCCGCTTGATAGATGAGGGGCGATTCGGGATCCCACGATCGATACTCGGCAACGGTCGTTGCCACCGCGTCGTAACGTTTTTGTCGCCACTGTGTCTCGGCAAGCATCACCCACACGGGGGGGAACCATTCGGCCTTTTTGACAAGCGGATCATCTTGCAGAGCCTTGAGTTTGAGGAGTCGCTCTTCTGCGGCCTTGAAGTCGCTCAGATTGAAGTCGGCCTCTGCCCGGCGAAGCTCGGCTTCGTAATGGTAGGTTCCCTCGGGAAAACGCTCGAGTGACGTATCGCAGGCCTTCCGCAACTCCTCCCAGCGCTTCGCTTCGAGTTCAATCCGAATCATCTGGTATAGCGCCCGCTGTTGCACCGTCTCATCGGCCGCCGCACTCGTCGACAACGCCACGAACTGCGTTCGTGCCTGTTCGAGATTACCAGCCACCAGGTCGCTTTCAGCCAGACTCAGGCGGGCATTGTCGGCCAGGTCGCTGTTCGGGTATTCATTGGCCAGCCGACGGAAGACTTCATCCGCCTGCTGAAATTTCTGAGCGTCGTAATGCACGACGGCCCATTCGTTCAGTACGCGGTCGCCGTCAGGCCGCTTAGGAAAGCGCTCGAGCAGCTCTCGGTAAATCGCGTCGGCCTCGGCGGTTTTTTTGAGCCGCGCCGAGAGCCGGGCCGCTTGCAGACCGGCGTCAAAGGTGTATTCGCCGTTTCCCGGACGTTTCCAGGCTGCGGCATAAGCCGCTTGAGCTTCGGAGGTTTTTCCACCGTCCTCAAGCGACTGGCCGCGCATGAACGCCGCCTCAGGAACGAGTTTATCGTCAGGGTGCTCGGCCAGCAGCCGCGAAAAACTCGCCGCCGCCTCAGAATTCTTCTTCTGTTTATACTGCGACCATCCCAGATCGGTCAGGGCCTTGGCGTGGCGGCGCGATTCTTTCGGCCACCCGGCCAGTTCACCATAGAGCCGCTCGGCGAATTCAAAGTCTTTTTTTGAATAGGCGATTTCTCCCAGTTCGTCGAGGGCCTCTCCCAATTCAGGTGACTGCGGATGACTCTTGCGGAGCGTGACGAGTGAATTCAGGGCGGCGTCCTTCCTGCTTGCGAGAGCTTCGGCAATCGCAATAACGGCCAGGGCGCGCGCCGCCAGTGGCCCGGCCGGAACGGCTGCCGCATAATTTTTCGCCGACGCGACGGCGGCGGCACACAGGGCCGCCGCTTCCTGAGATTCCTCGCCCGGCTTGGCATTCGCCACGGCCGCTTTCGCCAGCTCCAGTTGACTCAGTCCTCGCAGGACAAAAACACCGGCGTAATCCGTAAGAACTTTTTCGGAAATAATCGCGTTTGCCAGCGGCTCAGTGACTTCAAGCGCTTGCGTATGCTCCCCCAGCTGCTGCCGGGCATGTCCCAGATAGAATCTCGCTTGCAGCCGGGTGCTGTCGATTTCGCTGGCGGCAATGACTGTCTGGAAGTGCTTTGCAGCCCCCGAAAAATCATTGCGCGCGGCCAGAACCCGCCCTTTCAGAATCTCTTGCCGGTACCGCAGCCGGTTCCCGGGAAAATCGCGGTCGAATCGCGCGAAAAGATTCTCGGCTTCAGGCAATTCGCCCGCATCAACGGCCGCCAGGCTGGCCGCGTGCAGGCTTTCATCGGCGAGACTTCCCGTGGGCCAGCGATCGGCGACTTCAATGAACAGCCTGCGGGCGGTGGCACGTTCACCCCGGCGTTCTTCGCAGACAGCCCATTGAAAGAGCAGCCTTTCGGCGATCGGCAGGTCGCGATGTTTTTCAAAGGCGGCTTTCAGCACGGCAATCGCCTGGGGAAATTCGGCCAGCGACTTCAGGCACAGCCCCTTCCACAATGCGCCTTCGGCAGCGTATTTCTCAATTTTGGCCGCCTTGTCAAACTGCTCGATCGCTTTCTGATATTCATGCAATTGATACAGCGAAAAGCCCAGATTGAGCTGTGCCTGCGGGACTTGCAGACTTTCAGGGAAATCTTTCTCGAAGGCCGCGAAGGCCGCCGCCGCTGCCGCGTAATCTGCGCCGTCGAAATAGAGTCCCCCGACATTGAGCTGCGCCTCGGCGGCATGAGGGCCAGTTCGATGGGCGGCGATTTCCTGGTACGCCCGAATCGCCTCGGGTGTTTTCTTGAGCCGTTCGTAGCAGCGTGCCAGACCGAACCGCGCATCGTCCGCCATTTCTCCCTTCGGGAATTCATCGAGTGCCTGCTGAAAGTGCTTGACCGCCGCCTCAGGTTTTTTCAAGCGCAACTCGGCATCGGCCAGGTACGGCAGGGCGTATTCATTGAGCGGTTCTTTGGGAGCCGCAGTTACAAATCGGCCCAGTTCTGCCTCGGCCTGCGCGAAGTCATCGAGAAAGTAGCTGGCGTGCCCGATCCAATAGCCGGCGGAAATCGCGTCGCGGCTTTGAGGATAGTCTTTGACGAATTGGCGCAACGCCTCGCGGGCCGGATTGAATTCCTCGAGCTTGATGAGTGTCAGGCCGTAATAGAAGCGGGCGTTTTCAGTCTTGGGGTGTTGCGGCTGATCTTTCAGAAACGCCTGGAATCTTGCGGCCGCGAGCTTCCACTGTTCTTTATTGTAAAACCCGACCGCCAGCTTGTAGTCTTCGGTTTTGTCGTCAGCCAGCGCGGGACGCGCGACAACGATGGCCAGAAGCCAAAGCACCAGCCAGCTTACCGACTGCGACCGGTTGCTGCCGGCAGTCGTCCATGCCGAACCCATGTCCTGGACCTCTCCCGGAATGTTTGGTAAGGCGTTGATTCTATCCGTCAGTGGCCGGTCGCGGCAAGCACGGTTATGAGCTGCCGGCCCTCGATCGACTTGAAAATCGAGGTCCCAAAATGCAAAACAGCCCGGCTGGTGCGTCCAGCCGGACTGTGTGGTTTCGATGTTGTCGACCTTTCAACAGGGACTCTCTCCGTCCCGTAAAATCAGCCCCCTCCGGTTGAGGGCCCTGCACACCGGATCAGATGATCGTGGTCGATATACACGACCTCTTGCGTCTGATCGGCGTGGGTGAAGGGTACCGGCCAGTCAGAGCGGGTCACCTTTTCAAAGTAGATTGTGCATTTGTAGTGGCACCGATGATGCCGGGCGGGGCCGACCATCGGATAGAAGCGACATTCGCCGATGCTGTCGACGATGGGCTCGACGACGAAGCGAACGTTATTTCGCGCGACCTCGGCCAGGAAGGGCCAGCCCCCCTTGGTATCGTCGGGAAGGGTTCGCATGACTTCATCAGCCGAGGGGGGATCCATGCAGAACAGCGGAGCGTTTTCGCCTTCGACAGGGTCAAGCACCGGCACCTTGCCGTACCGCTCTTCCTCCCACATCGTGTCTTCGATCTCTTGACTGAAATACGGACTGACAGGCAGCGGCGGGGTCGTCACAAAGAACTTCGAGAACAACACAGCCTGATTGGCAAAGCCGCCAATGAACAGGCCGCTGCCGAACAGGCCTGAGCCAAACAATTGGGCGATGCAGCCACTGTTCGTGCCGACCAGCAGCCACAACCCGGCCAGAATCACAAATCGCTTCAGCAATTTTCGGAGCCCGTCCATGCTATTCTCCGGTTTCAAACGTTGATGAGGACTATCTGTGGGTTGCAGAGGGTCTTCACAATTCCAGTGGGTTGATGTAGTGCATCGACACCCGATGGCACCTGATGTCTTATGTATCGTTTGGTAAGCTCTGCCGACTTGCGAGAATTTTCCGATTTTGTGGATTCTGTCGAAAGTCCTAAAAAAAACCGGTTTGCCGCGAGGCAAAACCGGATTTGAGTGATTGTTCGAGCACTGCGTCGAAATCGGTTGCGACGCTCGCCATTACCAGTTCTTCGGGTCGATGAACCACCACCACCGGTCGGTTCGAGGACTGAAGTTCATGTTCCAGTAGCCGTCATTCCACTCCAGGGTCGCCTTCCGCCATCCGAGCGGTACCTGGGGGTACGGGTAGAAGGGGCCAATATACGGCCACGCCGATGCCGAGTATTGCGACGGATACGTCACAGCGGCGTAATTCGGGTATTGAGCGTATGTGGGCCATGAGTAATTGGGGAAATTGGGCTGATTGTAAACCGTGTGACTTGCCCCGCTTGTCGGCGGGCCGTAAGCCGGGCTCATCGCCGGGGGGACCGACATCGGCCCCATGCCTTGGCCAGGCATACCCTGGGCGGGCATGGCCTGCACTGGCATCGCCTGTATGGGCATGGCCTGGGCAACTTGCTCCTGGTCTTCATATTCCGGCTGATAGTTCGCCGGGCGAACCGCCCGCTGGCTGCGACCAGTCGCCCGCGGCATCGTCGGACGACGTTGTTGAGCCATGGCCTTTTGCTCGGCCTCCGCCTGGGCTTGCGCTTCTTCCCGTGCGGCGAGTTGCTGCAGGGCAGCCTGGCGAACCGCAGCTTGCTGTTCGGCAGCTTGCCGGATTTCAGCTTGCCGGGTTTCGGCTTGCTTGGCGGCGGCCAACTGAACCTCAGCCTGCTTGGCAGCAGCTTTCTGGGCTTCAGCCTGACGGACTGCCGCTTTCTGGATTTCAGCCTGTTTCGCTGCCGCTTGCCGCGCCGCGGCCTGCTGGGTGGCAACGTCAGGTTGCGGCTCACCAACCGCCAGGCGGTTATTGACCTTGGTCACTCCGGCGACCTTGGCGGCCTTGGCGACGGCATCGCGTTGAGTTTTGTTTCGCACGGTGCCATCGAGAGTTACGACACCGTCCTCGGCGATCACTTCGATGTCGCAACCTTTGTGGTCGATTTTTCCCAGCGCCGCCTTGACCTTGTTGGCGGTTTCCTGATTTGACGCTGACTTGGACTTACGGGTCTGTTGGCTGGCCGCCTTGGGCGGATTCGATTGGGTACTCTGCTTGAGCAATGGGGAATCAAGAGCCCCAGCCAGAGTTATCCCAGGGGTCAGGGCCATAAGCCCCAACGACAGCCACTTTTGATACCGTCGCATGAACTGATCTCCTTAGAAGTTCCGTTCCATTGACATCCGGCGGAGCGGTAACGAATTGATCGAGAGCGAGCCGGCACAAAAGCCGCGCATGAGGAGCCTGGATGTCTGCTGCATCCTTTCATCGGTTCGATTTCTCCGTGAATGACAGTTTTTCTGAATAATTCGACGGAATTGATCATTCCGGTTCTGCGGCAGGTAGCTTACGACGTCGGCGCACTCTTCTGATCCTGAAGAATCTGTGTTTGTCAACCCGCCAGCCGCCCATTCCGCCGAGGTCGATAGCGGTCGTAACGGTCAGGGTCGGCGGGCAACCTGAAACATGTTGTGTAAATGGGCGATCTGGGAGCGATGGCTCAAGTGCATAGACTGTGGGGGTCGAATTCACTCAGAGTAGGGTCAGCAGTGCCCCCCCGGACGATCTAGTCTTTGCATTCGCGCTGTCAGTTGGAGAGGAATCGACGCCATGAAGACCAACCCTTGGATTTGCCTGTTTACCACTTTAATACTGGTGGCCCTTACACAGGGGTCTGCCCATGCGGGCTATTGCGGTGGAGCAAGCTACTCGGTTTGCCCGACATCGTGCGTCGCCCCTGCCTGCGACTATTGTCAGGCCCAAAGCTGTTCCACCACCTGCTACAAGACCGTCAGCCAAATCGTCTGGGAGCAGGAGAACTACACTTGCACAAAGACCGTCTATGATCGAATTTCAGAAGCGGTTCCTGTGACCTGCTGCAAGACAGTGTTTGATACCTGCTATCGCGATGAGTGTTACACGGTGTGCCGGCCGCAGTATCAGACCTGCTACCGCGACCTGTGCAGCAAAGTCTGCCGCCCGGTGTACCAGACCTGCTACCGCGACGAAACGTGCGTGATTCGGCGGCCGGTCTATGAAACGAACTACCGCAACGAGTCGTACACGATCTGTCGGCCGGTCTATCAGACCTGCTACAAAGAATGCTGCTACACGATCTGCCGGCCGGTGTACCAGACGTGCTATCGCGACATTTGCTGCACGACCTATCGGACATGCAGCGAGACTCGTTACCGCGACGTCTGCTACACAACCTGCAAGCCCGTCTGCGAGACCAGGTGCATCAGTGTCTGTACCGGCGACTGGAAGACCGTTCAGACATGCATTCCCGGCCCCGTCATGACCCGTTGCGTTCAGGATCAGGGAACGTGGCAAATGGAATGCAGCGGCAATTGCATCTACAAGCCCGGGTGCTGCCGTACCGAGACGGTGCAGTGCCCGCCCACGATCTGCTGCAAGCAGGTGTGGTGCCCGCGCGTCGAACAACGGCAAATCACCTGCACACGGTATGTGCAGGAAGTCTGTCGCTGCCAGGTTCCCTACACTTTCTGCTACCAGGTTCCCTGCACCGTTACGAAGAAGGTACCGTACACTGTCTGTCACATGGAACAACAGTGCTGCCGGCGCACGGTTCCCTACACGACCTGCACGATGGTCCAGCAGTGCTGCACGAGGAAAGTGCCATATACCTGCTGCAAAATCGTCGAGCAGTGCTGCACCCGCCGTATTCCGTACACGACCTGCCGCATGGTGGAAGAGTGCTACACGAAGCGGGTGCCGTACACGGTTTGCACGATGGTGCAACAGACATGCACGCGCAAGGTTCCCTATTGCGTGCCGCGAACCGTCACCTACCAGACGTGCCGGTATCAAACCCGTTGCGTTCCCCGCCAAGTGCAGTGCTGCATGCAGCGTTGTGTGCCGCGCTGCGTGACCCGCCAGGTTCCCGTGCGGACTTGCTGCCCGAATCCGTGCAGCCAGCCCACCCCAAACTGCGCCGCGTCGGCATGCAGCCAACCGGCCCCCAATTGCAGCGCGCCGCAAGCCGCCAGCCTTGGCCAGTCGAACGTTCACTAAAAGGGGTGCGAGCCAAAACCAGGCCATCCCATTGTTCTTGCCGGGGGCGATCAGAAAGATCGCCCCCTGTTTTATTTGTCTGGCTGGTCGATACAAACCGCCGCTTTCGCCCACGGTTTGGCATCGCGCGTTCACGCCGCCATCACAAACCGGGCGACCGCGCTCCGACCCTGCCTGGCTCAGGCATGCTCGACACACCCTGCGTGAAAATGAATAATCGGGGCTGGCTTTCGGTCTACTTTCCATGGCGGAGGGGCGTGATGCATTTTCCCCGGTCGGCTTTCGTGTTCGCGGCATTGTGCGTTTTCATTCAGCAGCGGGCGGGGGCTCAGCAGATACCACATGGTCAGGACCAGCTGCCGGGCCCGGCACTCTCGCCCGCTGAAGCGGTCAAAAAGATGACCGTGCCCCCAGGCTTCAGCGTCGAGACAGTTGCCTCCGAGCCCGATCTCGTGAATCCCGTCGCGATGACGTTCGACGAGCGGGGCCGAATCTGGGTGACAGAAAGCCTCGAGTATCCCCGTTTTGAGCCCGGGCCCGGACGCGATCGGGTCAAAGTGCTTGAAGATACCGATCGCGATGGCCGGGTAGATCAAGTCACTCTCTTCGCTGAGGGGCTCAATATTCCCTCAGGAATCGCCGTCGGATACGGCGGGGTGTGGGTCGTCAACTCTCCCGACATTCTGTTCATGCAGGATACTGACGGAGACGGCAAGGCGGACAAGATTGAAGTCGTCGTCACCGGGTTCGGTCGGGCGGATACGCACGAGCTTCCCAACTCGCTCACCTGGGGCCCCGACGGCTGGCTTTACGGACTGAACGGCGTTTTTAATCACAGCCATGTGAAGTATCCCAAAGAGTCGCCCAATTACAGGGCCGATCACCCCGGTTGGCAGTTCACGTGCGCCCTGTTCCGGATCCATCCGCGGACGAGGGAATTCCAGATTTTCTGCGAGGGAACCAGCAACCCGTGGGGCATCGCCTTCGACAACGAGGGAAGCGCATTTGTCAGCGCCTGCGTCATCGACCATCTCTGGCATCTGGTCGAAACCGGCTATTATCACCGCCAGGGAGGGGCCTATCCGCCCTTCACCTGGAAAATCGAATCGATCGTCAAGCATAAGCACCAGAAGGCCGCGTATTGCGGTCTGCACTTCTTCGACAGTGACGCCTATCCCGAAAAGTACCGCGAAAAACTGTACATGGGAAACATTCACGGCAATTGCCTCAACGTCGATACGCTGCACCGCGCCGGCTCGTCGTATTTCGCCACGCCCGAAGACGACTTCCTCTCGGCCAATGACGCCTGGTTCATGCCAGTGGCGCAAAAGACCGGCCCCGATGGGTGCCTGTACGTTCTCGACTGGTACGACCAGTATCATTGCTACCAGGATGCCCGCCGCGACCCGTCTGGAATTGATCGGGCCAAAGGCCGGCTGTACCGGGTGCGTTACAAGAACACGGCGCGGGCACCGAAATTCGATCTGGCGCAAGAAACCGACACGCAATTGATCGAACGCCTCGCCAGTCCCAACGTCTATTTTCGTGACATCGCTCAAAGACTACTGGCCGAGCGCAACACCCCGGCGACGCGTGAAAAGCTGAAACAGCAGGTACTGAATGACGCCGGTGGGCAAAAGGCGCGCATGCACGCGCTTTGGGCCTGGCTGGGAACCGGCTCGACAGACTCCGAGTTTCTATTGCGCCTTATCAAACACAGCGATCGCAGGCTGGTGGCGTGGGGCGTTCGGGCAGCGGGAGACTCTGCGTCGGCAGACGCGCGGGTGACACAGCAGTTGAAGGAAATGTCGCTTTCGCCGCGTGCGCTGTCGCCCGACGTGCTGTTACAGCTCGCCATCGCAATTCCCAAGCTCAAGGAAACTGAGGGGCGTTCTGAGCTGCTGTTTGCGATTCTCGACCATTCGCTGGATGACCAGCTCTTGCCCCGCATCGTCTGGCAGAATCTTCACCCCCTCATCGAATCAGAACCGAATTTCATGACGCTACTGGGCCAGTGGTGGTCGGCATCGCCACGAATTGAGCCCCTTGTGCCGCGCATCGCTGCAAGAATTCTCGGCAGCAAAAACCCCGCCTCGAAATCAATTGTCGATCTGTTTCAAATGCTGGAATCGCGTGACGTGGCCGTTGCCCGGCAATGCCTCGCGATACTTGCAGCACAGATTCAAACTGGAGAGATCCAGGGCGCACAGCTCGAAAGTCTGCGTGAACAACTTGCGCCTCTGATTGCGCCGCATGTAAAATCGGGCGGCGCCGATCCACTGGGGCTCGATGCCGCTCTCGTCGCCGTTTCATGGAAGGATGAATCGGCACTCGACTACGTCCGCCAGACGTTCGCCACAGCGCAGTTGCCACCCGATCTTCGCCTGCGGGCACTGGGGGCGCTCATTGCCGCGGCCGATGACACAGTGCTGAAGCGCGTTGCCGCCACTCTGTCGGCGAAGACAGCCCCTTCCTCGTCCGGCGACCGGGCATCGAGTGCCGCATTTAACGGACAGGTGCTCGCCGCTCTCGCCCGGCTCGATGACCCCAATGTGGCCGTGATCGTTCTGGCGCTCTATAAAGATCTGGATCAGGAGGTGCAACCCAAAGCGGTCGAGCTTTTGACGCAACGGGCTGGCTGGGCGAAGGCGCTGCTGGCGGCGATCGGCAGGAAACAAATTCCTGCCGAGGCACTGGGAGTGAATCAAGTGCGCAAGCTGCTGGCCAGCCGCGATCGTGATCTGGTGAAAGCGGTTGAATCGCAGTGGGGCAAGCTGCGCGAAGAGCGCAATCCCAGACGCGACGCCGTGATTGCCGAATGGCGGACGCTCATTCGCAAACAGCCCGGCAATCCCCACAAGGGGCAAGAGGTCTTTAAGAAGGTCTGCGGGCAGTGCCACAAGATTTATGGAGAAGGGGCCGAGGTCGGCCCCGACATCACCCTCAACGGGCGCAGTTCGTTTGAACAGCTTTTATCGAACGTCTTTGACCCCAGTCTGGTGATCGGCGCTTCCTATCAGGCCCGCACGATCGTCACCACTGAGGGAAGGGTCGTCGTGGGGCTGGTGGCCGAAGACAGCGATCTGCGCGTCGTTTTGAAAGTGCCGGGAGGGAAGCAAGAGGTCATTCCTCGTGGCGAAATCGAAGAGATGAAAACAAGCGAATTGTCGCTCATGCCCGAAGATCTTGAGAAGACGCTGAAGCCCGACGAAATCGTCGACCTGTTCGCATTCATCACGCTCGATAAGCCGCCGAGCGATCCCACCGCGCGGCAATTGCCCGGCGTGGGCGACCTGGCGCCGCGCGATGTCACCGACCCGGCCCAGTTTGGTGCGCTGTTGGCGGAAGTCGCGCCGGGCTTTACCACCTCGGCGGTCGGCGAGCGGGGTTTAGGAT
>JAYTRB010000066.1:0-6400 GCA_043746425.1 Planctomycetia bacterium | reverse complement strand
TACAGGCGGAAACAGAGCTCTTTGAATGGATACGCGACCGTCTCAAGACCTGCGCAAAGCATGAGCGACGCAAGGCCGGACGACAAAAGGAGAGCGCGGGAATTGAACCGAAGCCGGCACGGGCCGTTCTCCGTTCATGGTGTCCGAGAATTTCGTATAGACAGCCTTCGGCCTCGACTTGTCATCACCGTTGCGATATGCCGAATTCATGACAGCGTGCCGCGCGCGATGCCCCATAGAGCGTCCGATTTGAGCGCAAGAAGTTTGCAAACACCGGCCTCATGAAAAGAGTCGATCCGACTGTCGTGATGATTTGAATGAGTTTTCAGGTGATTCGCAAATTTCCGGTTCGTGGCGACACCGGGGCTCGGCAGTTTGCAGGTTCTTTGACAATCAGGTGTCTTCGATTTTTGACCGACTCAAATGTTCTCGGGGCCCCGGCCGACATGACACAGACTGCAACCCGAACTCCGATACCGGGTTCGCCGCTCGATTGCGGTTTTGCCTCGCGTCGCGCCTAATGCAGGCCGGCCAGAGAGGAACCACGCCATGAACATTAACCTCGATCTCGACCATCAACTGAAACTGGAACCCGGGCTCGATCAGTTCGGTATCGGACTGATCGGGGCCGGGTTCATCATTCGCGATTGTCACTTGCCGGCCTATGCACAGGCGGGCTTTCAGGTTGTAGGAATCTGCTCGCGAAGCCCCGATCGGGCCGCCGAAGTCGCCGAACTGCGCGGCGTACCGTGCGTTTACCGCGACTTTCATGAACTGCTTGCCGATCCGGAAATTCAAGTCGTCGACATTGGGGTGCCGCCGCAGTTTCAGCCGGCAATCATTCGTGAAGTGGCCCGGCACGCCGACCATGTCCGCGGCATCCTGGCTCAGAAGCCGCTGGCAATGAGTTATGCCGAAGCCCGCGATCTTGTCGAACTTTGCGATAATGCGGGGATTACGCTGGCGGTCAACCAGAATATGCGACACGACCAGTCGGTGCGGGCCTGCAAAGACATTCTCAACCGGGGTTGGCTGGGCGACCCGGTTCTGGGGACAATTGAAATGCGGGCCATTCCGCATTGGATGCCCTGGAGCCGCGATTTGCATTCGCTTTCCACCTATATCATGTCGATACATCATCTCGATTGCTTTCGATACTGGTTCGGCGATCCTGAACGGGTGATGGCCAGCACCCGTCCCGATCCGCGTACCACATTTCCGCATTCCGACGGTGTGAACCTCTATATTCTTGAATTTTCCGGCGGTTGCCGGGCCAGCAGCTGGGATGACGTCTGGACCGGCCCTGTTCGCGAAGGGTGCCAGGGAGACATCGGCATTCGCTGGCGCGTGGAAGGAACCGCGGGACTGGCGCGGGGAACGATCGGCTGGCCCTCGTACCCGGCCCATACGCCGAGCACGCTCGATTTCACCACGACCGCCCGCAGTGATTACTGGTTTCAGCCGCGCTGGCCCGAGGCATGGTTTCCCGAGGCCTTTCGCGGAACAATGGGAGAACTGCTGCTGTCGCTGGCCGACGGCCGGCCGTTGGGAATTTCCGGCCGCGACAACCTGAAAACTTTGGCGCTGGTCGAAGCGGTCTATCGCTCGGCACACGAGCATCGGATGGTTGACCCGGGTGAGGTCGAGGCGGGGGTGTCGGCCAGGCCTACGACAGGTCGTCTGGCGTAACTTCCATCGGCGTGGGCGCTTGCAATAAATCGGCCTTGCAGCAAAACGGCTGAATTTGCTACACCATGCGCCGACACCGCCCCGCGCGTTGGATCGTGCGGGGGTCACGCACATTCTGCTTCAGGGATGAACGCCTTTCGTGAACAGTCTCACGCGCATCGTTCCGTTCGTCTGGCCCAGCCGGCGGCAACTCCTGCTCTCATTCTTTTTCGCCGGCTTCGTGGCCCTCTTGTGGGGCGCGACGTTGTCGATTTCGTTTCCCGTCGTGAAAGTGCTGCTGGAGAACGAAACGCCCGGCAGCTATATCCACGAACTGATTATCGAATGCGATAAGAAGATCGACAAATATACTGTCGAACTGCGAGACCTCGACGATCAACTGGGCGACTTGAAGGAACTGGACGAACAACTGGCTTATGCCGGCGAAAACACGGGAATGTCGCCACCCGCATCGCGGTGGTGGAATCCGCTTACGTGGGGGGTGTCGAATTCCGATGAAACCAGGATGCTGTCGCTCCTGCGAAAAAAAGCCCGCGCTGAATCAAAGCAGACGACCGCCTCGACCAAGCTGGCCGCGCTGCGCTGGATCGAAGTCTTCGTCGTACCGCAGCTTCCCACCGATCGTTTTCTGACGTTCACGCTGATTCTGATACTGCTCCTGGTTTTGACACTGCTGAAACTGATCTGCATGTTTGCCGAGGAAGTTCTGGTCAGCAGCGTGGTGCAGCTCACCGTGATGCGGATCCGAAAGGCCTGCTTCCGGCGGGTTCTGACACTCGATTATCAGACATTCAAGGTGCAGGGAACGTCAGAATTAATGTCGCGTTTTACTTACGACGTCGAGGCGCTCGGTTCAGGGCTGGGGCTGCTGGGAGGGAAACTGGTGCGTGAACCGTTCAAGGCGGCCGCCTGCCTGGGCCTGGCGTTCTGGGTCAACTGGCAGCTCATGCTGTTATCGGTACTGTTCGTTCCGGTGGCAGCAGTCGTATTCCATCGCCTCGGGAAAGTCCTCAAGAAGGCGAGTCAGAAGTCGATGGAAAGCGTGGCTCGCATCTATAAAGTTCTTGAAGAAACCTTTGAGGCGATCAAGATCGTGATTGCCTTCGACGGCGGCCGGCGGCATCGCCAGCACCATCATCGCGAGAGCAAGAACTATTATCATAAGTCAATGAAAATCGCGATGGCCGACGCTCTGACCAACCCGACGACCGAACTCTTGGGAATGTCGGCCGTGGTTCTGGCCATGTTGCCGGGGGCCTACATCGTGCTCCGCGGGACGACCTCAATCTGGAACATTCCGCTGGCCTCTGAACCGATGGACATGGCCGAGCTGTCATGGATGTATGCATTGCTGGCCGGCGTTCTTGACCCGATTCGTAAACTGTCGAGTGTGTTCAGCAAGGTGAAGCGGGCGGGGGTCGCCGCCGATCGCGTCTTCGAACTGATTGACATGAAAACGCTGGTGGTCGAACCGGCCGAGCCGCGGCGGCTGCCGCACGAGATACAGACGATCGAATTTCAGGAGGTGGGTTTTACGTACCTGACCAAAGGGCACGCCCGGCCCACGGTGCTCGACAATATCAGCTTGAAGTTCACGCAGGGGGAAGTCGTCGCTGTCGTGGGAGAAAACGGATCAGGCAAATCGACGCTGGTCAATCTGCTTCCCCGATTCTTCGACCCCGACCGGGGGGCCGTCCAGATCAATGGCATCGACATTCGAGATTTTTCCCTGTCTGAGCTGCGCAGCCACATCGGCGTCGTCACCCAGGAAACGCTGCTGTTCGACGACACGATCTATGAAAACATCCGCTATGGCAACAGCGAAGAGGGGCGAAAGGCCGTTGAAAAAGCGGCCGATCAGGCGTTTGTCACGCAGTTTTTGGACCAATTGCCCGAGCGTCTGGAAACCCGAGTAGGCGAAAAGGGTACGAGCCTGTCAGGGGGGCAAAGGCAGCGCATCGCTCTGGCACGGGCCATTCTTCGTAACCCGGATATCTTAATTCTCGATGAAGCCACGAGCGCCATCGACTCACTCAGCGAAAAGCTGATTCACCAGACCCTGGAAACGTTCGTTCGTGATCGCACGACGTTCATCATTACGCACTCGATTTCAGACAGTATCCTCAAGCTTATCACGCGCGTGGTGGTTCTCGAACGGGGTCGGGTGCTCGCAACGGGCACGCACTCCGATTTGCTCGAAAATTGCACCGTTTATCGGCGGCTGTATCAGGCCCAGGTGCGGGGCGTATCAAGCGAGGCGACCGGCAAGGCGGCGTGAAACCTGCCCAACTGTTTCTCAAAAATGAAATCTGTGTAATTCCGACCGTTTGACAGTTGACTCTGGAATGACTTAATGCGGATAATATCAAGCCAGCAAGCTGATCGTTGCCGACGTGAGAAATGGTTCCACGCTGCGATTCAAACACCGTCGCTTTGGCTGGCCTGCATGAAGCCCGAAGTCAAAACGCGCATTGCACTTATCGCCGCGAAAGCATGACAGAATAACCGTGGGCTCAGGTCGGGATTTGCCAGGTTCCAGTGGAATGGGCTGATATGTAAACGAGGCACTGTGTTTTCGCCACCATAATATATTGGCGTGAATGCTTGTAAGCGATGCGGCCCACGCGGAGAAAGAACGGATGCTGTTCCGACGTCAGGTGAATCTGCGGCGGAGTGCTCAGCGAGAGCCAGGCGGATTATTGCCCAATTGCCGCAACGGGCTGAGTGACCGCAGGCAATGTTTTATTTTTGTATTTGAAATAGGCGGACGTGTGCACGGATGTACCATTCCTGTTGTTCCGTTTGGAGGGAGAGTTTTCCGTGAATAGTTATCGAGATCCGTTGACCGAATTGATTGACCAAGGCCGGCCGCGCGGGTTTATTACGTTTCAACAGGTCAATGCCTACCTTCCCGATGAAGGCGGCAGTCCGCAGATGGTCGATGAACTGGTGCTGGCGCTCGAGCACAGCAAGCTGGATCTGATCGAAGATCCGGACCAGCCGCGATGGACGTTGGCCACATTGCCAGCCGAAAAGCTCGCCGATGGCTCGACGCCCCGCGACGATCGGCCAGAGATGCTCGATGAGCCGGTCTCGTCGGCCCTGTCGTCGCGCGATCCGGTGCGAATGTACTTGAGCCAGATGGGCAATATTCCGTTGCTGACGCGCGATCGCGAAATTTATCTGGCCAAGAAAATTGAAGTCAGCCGCAAGCGCTTTCGAAGAGCGCTGATGGAATGCCACTTTTCGATGACGGCCGCCCTCGAAACGCTCGAAAAGGTCTTTGCTGGCGAACTCCCCTTCGAGCGCACCTTGCGTACTTCCGAGACCGAAAATGTGCGCAAAGAACAGATTCTGGGAAGAATGCCGCACAACATTCCCACGATCAAGCACCTGTTCGACCTCAACATCGCCGATTTCAACCAGGTCATCGAGCCATCGATGACGGCCGTCGAGCGTACTCAACTGCTGGTGGAACTGACCGAACGTCGCCGCAAGACGGCGACGCTGTTCGAAGAGCTCAGTCTGCGGACGCAACGCCTGCAGCCCATTATGAAGCGGCTGTATCAGGTGGGGCGTCGTATGGACGAGCTCGAACAGCAGATTCGCGACCTGCGCCGTGCGCGCCGCAACGTCGAAGAGCTGCATCGCAGCGAGCGCGAACTGCACGACCTGATGCTCATGACCCAGGAGACTCCCGAAAGCCTGCGAACCCGAATTCGCACGATTCAGTCGCGGTTTGCCGTGTGGACCGAGGCCAAGCAAGAGCTGTCGGGGGGGAACCTGCGGCTGGTCGTCTCGATTGCCAAAAAGTACCGCAACCGGGGTCTTAGTTTTCTCGACTTGATTCAAGAAGGCAACGCCGGCCTGATGCGGGGTGTCGAGAAGTATGAATACCGCCGGGGTTACAAATTCTCGACGTATGCCACGTGGTGGATCCGGCAGGCCATTACCCGGGCCGTGGCCGACCACGCCCGCACAATTCGTATTCCGGTGCACATGTTCCAGAGCATTTCGACCCTGAAGGCCAAGAGCGAAGAGCTCCGCCAGAAAAAGGGGCGCGAACCGACGATGGAAGAGCTCTCGCGTGCCGTGGGCCTCTCGCTCGAAGAGACCCAGCGGATCATGAAGACCTGGAAGCACCCCATCAGTCTCGATACGCCTGTGGGAGAGAGCGAAGACAGCGCCTTCGGCGATTTCCTCGAAGACGGTTCAGAGCACACCCCTTCTGAATCGGCGATGCACAAACTCCTCAAGGACAAGATCAATCACGTCCTCAAGAGCCTGACCTATCGCGAACGCGAGATCATCAAGCTCCGCTATGGACTGGGGGATGGCTACAGCTACACCCTCGAAGAGACCGGACGAATCTTCAAGGTCACTCGCGAGCGCATTCGCCAGATCGAATCGAAGGCCCTTCGTAAACTGCAGCATCACACGCGCAGCAATCACCTGCGTGGCTTCGTCGAGAATCTTCCTGAAGGAACGCCAGTCCCCGTCGGCGCGGGCGTCGGCGAAGGAGACCCGGGCGAGGAATGACAGTCACGGCCGACTGACACTTCGAAGCCGACTGACACTGCGAAAGAGACGAACCGCTTGTTCCAACAGCCCGGTTGCTTAAATGCAGCCGGGCTGTTTAATTGATCCATCATGGCAGCCGCGGCGTTGGATCGCACGGCCCCCCAACGACCGATCTGAGGAATTTCCATGC
>JAYTRB010000065.1:0-4386 GCA_043746425.1 Planctomycetia bacterium | reverse complement strand
TGGCCGCCAATGTGAAAGAGTGTCCTGGCTGATGTGCCCGCCATCGAGCGGATACACCGGCAATAGATTAACCAGCCCCCACCACAGATTGATGAATTCCAAGTCACGAAACGCCACATAGGCGAGCCGCGACAGTTCAACCTGCTGCTGGTTCAGCAAGTGCTCAATACCGCGCACGAGGCCGTATAAAACGAACCCGGCTCCCGGACCGGCAAAGGAGATCAAAACTGCGCGCGCAGTCGTGTAACCTCGCGTCGGCTGAAAAGAGGCGTAACCTCCAAAGGAATACAAAACAATATGGGGCGGCCAGCCATACGATAATGCCGTGAGGGCATGTCCCATTTCATGCACGAGAATCGAGACGAAGACACATAGCACCCAAACGAGCATCATCTTCGGATCCCGGGCGTTCCAACCCAAGATCGCCGAGAACAGCCAAAAGAACGGATGCACGCGTACGGGAATCCCGAACAACGAGAAATTCAGATCGAAGGGAGTGGGTGCGACGTTTCCGAGCATGACGAACTACCTTATTCCGTCGTTTGAATTGCCGACTCAGAAGAATTTCGAGAGCATCGATGAAACCCTGTGGCTCCTTGTCGCGAGTGGACCGTGGCTCAGGCCCAACGCGATTCAAATCCCCAAGCGAAATAGCTCCCCCGTAGGCGACACGGTCACAGGCCGTCCACCGCTGGTCGCGGAAGCCTTGCCGCTTTAGACCGGCGAAGCGCATCGTACAGTTCCAGTGCTGGCAATTTCGGGAGGCGTGCGTCAGCCACGAGGTGCCTCGCTCTACCGATTCCGTCGGCCCCCGACGTCTTAGTCTCGCTCCTCCGCGGCGGGTCGCCGGGCAAAGTGAGGAGCCCGATGTTTCCGCCACACCAGTTGGCCAAACGTTTGCGCGCTCTCATGGCGTGCAGCACTATGCGCAGATTCTGCAATGCGAGCGACTGCCGCGCCAGATATTCGCGCCCCCTGGTCGAGATCATTCCCGCTCGGCGCTCAGCAGTCTTTTTCGACGGGTGGCGTTTTTTGGTGATGATGCGATGCCCCTTCGGATGAACCAGTCGCCCGCATCATAGCGACGGCCGATCAACAAGTCACACGGGTTCCCACGACCCGTCGGCATATTGTCGAAGGCCAGGGGCGGCTTCCGCGGGAGGGGTGCAGACGATCTTCAGACGCACAAGTTTCTCATGATATCGGCCGACCACCGTCACGTTCGACCGCTCGTTCGCCTGCGCTGAGGCATCGTCATCGACCATTCCCGACGGGAAGGCATTCCAAAGGCATTCATCGATATTGTCGAAAATTGCCTCCAATCGCGCCAAATCAAACTGAAACGCTACGGGACGCACTTCTCCGTCGCCCTTTCCACCGACCACTTCGGTGTTTCCCAGATACATCGAGATTTCCCAACGCTCAGTATTGGGGGTGCATTCATAGCCAACGCGGCCGACATCGACGAATGGCTCGAACAATTCGGCGACACGGTCGACGAATTCGGGAAGCCATCGGGGAGCGGTTGAACGCTTGGCCCCCGGCTCGGCAGAGTCAATTTTGCTGATCAGGTGTTGCAGGGCGATGTGCGAGTGACTCACGGGTGCGCGTGCTCCGTTGGGTGGTCCGTCAGAATAAAATAGAAGTTGTGTGGGCGATACCCTTCCAAATATCGGGTAATCTGCAGAGGGCTTTGACTTCAAACCGCTGCCAGAAGGCGGACAAAGGCGTTGCCCCGGCGGTCGCGCGGAAAATGACACCCCTGCCGTCCGCAGGGCGTGTGGTTATGCAGCCCGTATCGACGGTACGTGGCATTGCGCTTTCAAAACCTTGAGACGGCGGGCAGGCCGCCGACAATTGACACTCTCGCCGACAGGCCTACAATCGGTATTCCCCGCAATTCCCCAGACCTTCGAGACCCTTTCAGTGCAAGAC
This sequence comes from Planctomycetia bacterium, assembly GCA_043746425.1. Lineage (GTDB taxonomy): Bacteria > Planctomycetota > Planctomycetia > Planctomycetales > Planctomycetaceae > JACQFH01. The sequence goes on along the minus strand of JAYTRB010000065.1, from coordinate 2,451 downwards.
GATCCCATACACAAGGCAGACGTTCTCATCGAGGCCATGAGCTGGATTCGGCGGTTTCGCGACCGGCTGGTCGTCATCAAGCTCGGGGGCAGCGCACTCGAAGATCCACAAACCGTCAGCCACCTTCTGACGGACGTAATTTTCATGGAAACGGTGGGCATTAAACTGATCCTGATTCATGGAGGTGGCAAAGCGATTAATGCGGCCATGAAGTCTTCCCAGCTCGAACCCCGTTTCGTCCTGGGCCGAAGATACACCGACCTGGCGACCCTCGACATCGTTGCTCGCGTACTGGCTGGCGAGATCTGTGCCGACCTCGTGGGCCAGATTCAGGAACGGGGGGGCCAGGCCGTGGGACTCAGCTATCTCACACAGAATGTGCTCACAGCGCAGAAACTTCTACTCCGCGGCGATCACGGTGAACCGCTCGATCTAGGGTACGTCGGTGAAGTGGTCGACATCGATCGCGACTTGCTCCTCAAGACCTGCCGCACCGGGTCGATTCCAGTCATTCCCTCGATTGCCGTCGACAGCAGCGGGCAGAAGTACAACGTCAACGCCGATACGGCCGCCGCCGCCGTGGCCCGTATCCTCGACGCCGAAAAGCTCATTTTCCTCAGCGACGTTTCGGGAATCTACCGCGACCGAACCAATCCCGATACTCTGGTGTCTCACCTCACCGAACGACAATGTCGCGAGTTGATCGCCGATGGCACGATCGAATCGGGCATGGTTCCCAAGGTCGAGGCGGCCCTCGACGCTCTGAAGGCCGGTGTTAAGAAGGTCCATATCGTTGACGGTCGCATGCCGCATTCGTTGCTCGTCGAGATTTTTTCGGACAAGGGCATCGGCACCGAGATCGTGCCGTAGAGATTCTAGCCGTTAAAGAATCCCACCGTGTCTCTCCTCTCTTATCGCGAGGGGGGGGACCCAATTTAGAATTCGTATGTCATTCGCTTTGACAGAAGCCCCAATCACTCTTGCGATCAACCGGAGACCTTTCCCGTGCATTTCGCCGCATCCCAAAGCAACCAGGCCACGATCGAAACCTTCAAGAAATTCGTCATTCCCAACTATGTCCGCTATCCGGTCTGCCTCGTGCATGGGGAAGGTTCATACGTCTGGGACGCCGAAGGAAAGCGATATCTCGATCTCTTTCCCGGCTGGGGCTGCAATATTCTCGGATACGGCCCGCCACGCGTGGTCGATGCGATTCAGCAGCAGGTCAAGCATCTGATTCACGTTCCGAACACGTGGTACACCGAGGCTCAGGGGAAATTCGCCGAAGCTCTCTGCACCCGCAGCTTCGGACAGGCCTTCTTCTGCAACAGCGGAGCCGAAGCGATTGAAGGCGCAATCAAGCTGGCGCGGCTGTATGGCTCGTCTCGCGAGCGACACAAGATCATCACCTTTGAAAACAGCTTTCACGGGCGAACCTATGCAGCAGTCACTGCCACAGCACAGCCCAAGTACCACGACGGCATTGGACCGCTGGTTCCCGGTTTCGTTTATGCACCGTACAACGATCTTTCGGCCGTGCGAAAGCTAGTCGACAATGAGACCTGTGCCATTCTTATTGAACCAGTTCAGGGAGAAGGAGGGGTCAACATTCCCGACGACAACTTCCTGGCCGGCCTGCGCCAGATTGCCGATGCGAACGATCTGTTGCTCGTCCTGGACGAAGTGCAGACTTGCATGGGTCGAACGGGAACGTGGTTTGGGTATCAGCAGTGGAACGTGCAGCCCGATATTATCACAATGGCCAAAGGGCTCGCGGGTGGCGTGGCTTGCGGGGCATTTATCGCCAAACCCGAAATCGCGTCCTTTCTCAAGCCCGGCAAACATGCCAGTACGTTTGGGGGCAACCCCCTGGCAATGGCGGCGGGGCTGGCGACGATCGAGACGATCGAACAGGACAAGTTGCTGGACAATGTGGCTGTCATGTCGGCCCGCTTCCGCGACCACTTTGCCAGACTCAAGTCCGAACTGGGCATCATTCGCGAACTGCGAGTTTGCGGCATGATGATCGGGATCGACCTGACAATCTCAGGCACTCCCGCCGTCGGTAAGTGTATGGAACGAGGCGTCCTCATCAACTCCACACACGAAACCGTGATCCGCCTGCTCCCGGCGTTGAACATTACAGCACAACAGGTCGATGAAGCGGCCGCGGTCGTGGGCGAAGTCCTGCTCGAAATGGAGCAGAACAGGTGAGAGAGCCTCTGAGATTTGAAATCCGTCGAAATTGACGATGCATTATGATTTCAAGTCGTCCGGACTTACGATGAATCACCTCGCCCGCAGTCGTTTTGCTGGCCGACTTGAGAATGTGGGGCCTATGGTGGGCCGGGCTATTCCGCGCGATGCGGGAATCTCGCATGCGATCGTGGCGTGGCATCATCGGTGCGCACTATAATACTACGAATATTACGACGTTGACCCATTCGCCTT
>JAYTRB010000064.1:0-10859 GCA_043746425.1 Planctomycetia bacterium | reverse complement strand
GGCAACGGTGCCAGTTGCATTTCCTTGGGGCGCAGGGCGGCGTACGAGACATTTCGGCTTTGCTGCGCCTGCCATAGATTGTCGTTGGGATCGGGTTTGTCGATCAGCACGTCGGACCTGACCAGAAATTTACCGGTCGTCAGAAATTCATCGAGCCGATCACGCCTTACTTTCCAAAGAAAGGCGACCATTCGCCGAACATCGCTTTCATTTTCCGCAAGCAGACGGTCGAGCTTTCCTGAAACAATTGCGAATCGACCCAGGCCGTGCCGGCGCAGCGTCACCGACGATTGCCCCGTCGGGCTTTCCTCAAATGACATCATCCGCCCCGTCGAGTCGAGACTGAATTGCGGCTTCTCGGAGGACAGGTGCAGCGCCTGATTCAGGAACTGCGCGTGATAATCATTCAAACGGCCATCTTCGGGAATGACGCATAGACTTCCTCCCGCCTGCACCCAGTCGAGCAGTCCGCGCAGCTGACCGTCTTTCACTTCAGAGAAGCCTTCGCGTGCAAGAAGCACCAGGTCGAAGCCGCAATAACCGAGTGAATCGACTGACAGGTCTTCGGGGCGCACGTGGGCAGGAAATGTCGAGAGCGTGCGGTCGGCGCTGTCGGCGTTGCAGGTCTCAATTCGCAGTCGATCGACAAGCTGCTGCTTGTCGGTCGTCAGTCGCGTCTGCCACGGATCAGAAATCAAGATTGTGAGCGATCGCTGCCATTGGCTGGGGGACCGCAACGAGAATTGCCACGGTCCGAATTTCTGACTCTTACTGATAAAAGCGACGTCAACTTCAATCGCATTTAAAGAATTGTTTGAGTCAACCGGGGGCAGAATCGTGCGGAAGAGCTGATCGCCAGTGGTCAGGACGACTTCGTCAATTTCGGCGTGCGCCAATCTCTCGGCCCCATCGCGGATTGTGACGTCGAGACGCCCCTCGATGAGACTCGTCGACTGCGATTGGATCCTCCAGATGAACGTCAACGGTGAATCCGACCGCACTGGAGGCGATGAGTGCGCCAGTTCTACTGTAATGAGCGCCGCCGATTGCGCTTTGGCCGAGGCGGTAAGAATGCTCACCCCGAAAGCGACGATAACGACGCACAAGAAACGCAAAATGAAAGAATGACAAGTAGAAATTGAGAGATGCAACTTACAAATGCCTCCTTGTCAACACGCTACTCGTTCTGAACGAACCCACGGGCTGACGCAACGGCGTAAAAAGTAGACCCAATAGATCGCGTCGAAACGAGCGACACTCAGTCTGGCATTCTGGTCGAAAGCTATGGGAAATGTTTCATTGTCATTCGCGTCACGCGTTGGAATCTTTTCATCTGGCCACCATTCCCCCAGGTTTTCGCTGAGAATACCACCATTCGACGAGCAGCAAAACGAATCCTACCCCCGCGAATTCGGGCCACAGCGGATGATCGCTCTTGAGCATCTCGCCCGCAGCGCGAACCGACAGCTCGCGAAATTGCAATTGGTCGACCGTGACCAGCGACGTTTCAGTCACGGTGAGCAGACTCACGCCAACCGTGGCCACCTCTGTACTTCCCTCGCGGATCGTGTACCTTCCAATAGCCGGAGCGCCTACGCCGGTCAGCACTCCATCGCTGGAAGAGCGCGCTTGAGAAAGCGTTCCGTCGGGCGCCTCGATGTTGTACAACGCGTCGGGTTTCACGGTCTGTGGGGGGAGGACCCCAGTCTGTTGTCCGCGCACTTCCGACAAACCGGCCTGCATCATGGCGATCTGCACGGCGTTCGAAACCAGAATGGGAAAGCCCACGCGATAGGGAAGGGTCGAGCGATCGGTGTGGAACAGAAAGTAGTGCGCTGTCTTGCTGCCTGTCTCTTTTCGCAATACGAGCGGCCCGGTGCGTCCCTGCGCGATGATTTCATAACCGAGTTCTTCATAGTCGCGATCGCGAACCCCCTCGGCCGAAACGGGCCGGCTGGCAATCTGCACGTCCGTCAGCAGCACATGCTGAAGCAATGGCGCACTTCGTTGCCAGTCAATGACATGTGCCATTGAATCATCGAGACGAACGAGGCGCGCCAGGTCGTCGGGCAGAACCCCCACGAAGACAAATGCTCCCGCATCGAGATCGGAGTCGGCCTTACGATCGGTAATGACGAGGTCATAGCTGGCCGCTTTCGACTGGCCGTCGTCTGACGGATACAAGATGACTTCCTTAAGCCCCTTGAGCGCGTGGCGATACGATTCGAGCTCGAGGGGGCAAAAGACTGAAAGCTCGCGGCTTGGCGGCAGATCGAGATAACCCACGTTGTCGGAGTCGAGGGCATCGAAGCCACTGGGATTCAACCGCACCTCAACCGCGCTGGAACCAGCCACTACAACCGGGAAGACGATTCGTTGCGATTGTCCCGCCTCAAGGGTTATCAATTCGCTGCCGACTTCCTTACCGTTTTGCAACAGCATGACGCGCGCCGCGACCGGCATTTCGTCTTTCTTTTCAAGAGTCCGCGAGCCCTCGATCCGCACGAAAACGTCCCAGCGTTTGTCTTTGCGGCGAGCGTTGAGGGCCGTAATTCCAATATTTCTTCCGGCCGGCGGCAGCTTCTGATAGTTCAATTGAAATGGAAGTTCGAAATCAATCTGCGCGGGGACATTGCCGTCGGTGTACAGCACGACCTTCTCGATGGCGACGGTGCGCGACATTGCCTGCGTCATACGTAACGCGTCCTCAAGCCGGCTGGCAACCTGCGAGACTTTGAGTTGGTCGAGGGCGTCACGCAAGACCCGCTGATTATCGGTGAAGTCGGTCAGCTTTCTGGCGGTTGAGGACACAGCAATCAGGCAGAGCTTTTGATTGGGGAGCAGATCGTCTACCAGCTTGCGAACGTCGCGCTTGGCGGCAGCCAGGCGCGACTCGCCCGTTTCGTCGATGGCAGCCATGCTCGCCGAGGTGTCGATCAATATTGGCAGATGCTCGCCCCGGTCTGCCCCCGTGGGCATGTACGGCTGCATGGCCGCCAGAACGAGGCACACCAGGAGCAGAATCTGCAACAGCAATAGAAAATTGCGTTTGAATCTCTGAAAAGGCGAATTGACCCGCTGGTCGTTGAGCACGCTCCGCCACAAGGCCAGCGAGGGAATTTCCATGCGCGGCCGCTTCAGCTTCAGAAAGTAGAAGAAAACGAGTGGCACCAGCAGCCAGAACAGATGGGCCCATTGGGCAGAGATAAACGGAAGCCAACTCATCGCACCCATCCTTTTCGGCGGAGCAGGTCGAACAGCACCCAGTCGAGCGGGTCACGCGACGAGATCGACAAAAACCGCCCCGACCGCTGCCGACACAGAATTCCCAGCTCTTCCTCAAGGGCTGCGCGGTGCTCCTCGTAGATCCCCAGCAGGTCGCCAGCCGATGATACGTCAATCGAATGGCCTGATTCGCAATCGATCAGCCTAACGTCGCCGGTAATCTCGGGATGAATCTCGCCCGGCGCCAGAATCTGAACGGCGAAAACTTCGAGTCCGGCACTGAAGAGCATATTGAGGGGCCGTTCGAGATCGCCAAAGGTCAGAAAGTCGGAAAGGACGATCGCGATGCCGCGACCGCGATGCCGACGAAGAACGGCCTCGACCGACTCATTGATCGGGAAATCGCCCCCCCCTTCAATGTTTTCCAGAAAATCGAACAACCGTCGCCGGCTGACACGACCCGTACAGGGGGGCAGAAATACCGGCTCTTTGCCGACATGGTTGCACGCGAAAGCGCTTACGCGTTCGACGTTCATCAGCCCCATCAAGCCAAACGCCGCCGCCAGTTGTCGGGCTCGTTCGAACTTCCCGTCAACCTGCATTGACGATGACGCATCGATGATGCACACGACGTGCATTTCTTCTTCATGTCGGTACAGCTTCACATAAGGCCGCTCGAGCCTGGCAAAAATGTTCCAGTCAACGTACCGCACGTCATCGCCGGGCACATAGTCGCGGTAATCGACGAATTCAGTGCTCGTCCCCCCCTTGCTGGCGTGGTGCTCGCCGCGACTGCGGTTGGTCAGCCTTCGCCGCGGCGAAAGCCGCATCTTCTCGAGCCGCGATAATACGTTGTTCTCGAGTAACGACGTGAAATGCGAGTGGCTGGGTTCAGTCACATCCACGGCCCGCCTTCCTGGTTCAGGCTCTTGAGACATTCGCGGACTAATTCGGCAACTCGAATATTCTCGGCCTGGCCGTCGTAATTGAGCAGTACTCGATGCTGCAGTACCTCTTCGGAATAATGTTGGATGTCTTCGAAGGCAACGTGGGCGCGCCCTTCGGCCAACGCCCGCACGCGGGCCGCGCGAATGAGCGCCTGGGCCGCGCGCGGGCTGGCTCCCCAGCGCACGAATTTCTTGATGTTTTCAGTCGCGAATTCTGACGAGGGATGCGTCGACAAGACGAGCCGCACGGCAAAATCGCGAAGAGCATCGACCACGACTACCTTATCGAGCACCGCCCGCAGTTCGAGAATCCGCGGGCCGGTCATGATTTTCTGCAGATCAACGGCCTTTTTGAGAATCGTCCGGCTGACGACTTCGTTCATCTCGGCCCGCGATAGAAAAGGTACTTCCACCTTGAACATGAAGCGGTCAAGCTGGGCTTCTGGGAGAGGGTATGTTCCTTCCTGCTCGATCGGGTTCTGCGTCGCCAGCACGAAAAATGGCTGAACGAGCTGATAAATCGTACCGCCGGTCGTCACTGAACCTTCCTGCATCGTCTCGAGCAAGGCCGACTGCGTTTTCGGCGAGGCGCGGTTGATTTCATCGGCAAGGAGCAATTGCGTGAAAATGGGCCCCTGGCGAAACTCGAAGCGATAACGGCCGTTTTCGTCGCTGGTCATGATGTTCGTTCCGACGATGTCGGCCGGCATCAAATCGGGGGTAAACTGAATCCGACGGAATTCGAGTTCGAGCACACGCGACAGAGCCTTCACAAGTTCGGTCTTCCCCAAGCCGGGCACCCCTTCGAGCAGCACGTTGCCACCGCTGAAAATGGCCGTCAGCGCGGCCTCGATGACACGCCCCTGACCCACGATCACCTTGCCGATCGCCTCGCGGACGGCGGCAAATTCGTTTTTGAACTGATCGGCCTCCGACTGCAAAATCGCGGTATCCATCGTCATGGGAATCGTACTCATCGGCGGCCTCGAAATTCAGGATTGGGAATTTGGAATCACAGACCTGGAATATCTTTCAACACTCGTCGTAGAAAACTGTCATTCTCTATGGCGAGTCCTGCTGTCTTTTTCGCTTCAGCTTGAGCAGCCGTTCAGTCGTCGTCGTCTTATCGTCTGCCGGTGGTGTCGACGACGTGCGCGCGATGTTCGGCGCGGGACGCGGCGCGGTCGCCCCCCCTTTAGCCGGCGGTCTTGCGAGCCGTTTGAGAGTCTCTGTCGCCAACGGTGTTTCACCCTTTTGCGCTTGAAACTGTGTATTGACGGCCTGCTTACGTTCGAGCAGAGCCCCCATCGTCTGCGTCGAAGAGCCGCGCTTTTGGCCAAGTCCGAGCCAGTTCTTTATCACCGACCAGTCGAGTTGCACCCGGCGAACGGCGACGTCGAGGGGAACCAGACATGCGAGAATCACCAGAAACCAGTCAAAAATGGGCTTGGAACTGCGTTTGGGGCTGCGGTTTCGGGAATAGATGTCGGTGGCCGTGGCGTCGGCCGCAAGCAATGCGCCGTTCGTTCGCGCCGCGATGTCGTTGAGTATGAGAGGATTCGATCTGAAGCGCAGGTATTCGGGAGAATAAGGGATGATGAATCCGCCGAACGCGCGATCGTCTTTGCGGTCTTCTCCGGCAGGCATGGCCACGATGTGGTAACGCCCCTTGCCCCACAACGGCAACTGCGCCTGATAGCGGCGCGGCCCGACCTGTTTCAACGGAACGTATTCAGTTCTTTCGCGAGGCCCCGAGACCCGCGCTTGAATTTCGAGAAACGATTCCTGCTCGGCGAAATCCTCGACGACGATCACCCCTTCATTTCCCGAGGTGTAGGTCCACATCCGCAGCTTGCCCGTTTTCTGCACACGCGAAATCGAAGTGACAAGCTGATGTACGAATGCCGAGTATTTGTCCCATTCCATCCATTCGGCCCCCCAGTTGGGTGAGAGATCGGAGGTGAATGCCGCCGTCTTCCCCAGGCCGTACTGTGTGGTCGCCAGGATCGGTTCGATATCGCTCTCTTCTTCGCTTTGATCTGAGGGAACCTGCAAGATCGTCTTGGCCGGTCTGGGCTTGGGCGACGTGATGACGTACCCCTTCAGGGGCGGGGTACCTTCGATCCCTTTCAGAACATTGTCGTCCAGTGCGATTTCAGGAACGACCGATTTGTTCTGGATCATGCTCCGCTTAAGGGTCTTCGACTCTTTGATGAAAATTGACGGCAACTGGTTCGCGTCAGAGGGATAGTAATAACGGCCGCCAGTCGCCAGCGCCACACTGCGCATCAGTCCGATCTCATTGCCGCCGTGGGGAAAAATCGCCACGGTCGAGACGCTGACCTTGCTGTCGATAAAATCCTGAATGAGGGCGGGTGGAGCGGGGACTGGGTCACCGTCAGAAATGATGATCATGTGCTTCGTCGCCGCGTCGCTCTTTTTCAGCCCAGTCAGCCCTTTGCGCATGGTGCCGGTGAAGCTGGGCATGTCGCCCGGCTCGGCCGCATTGATTTTCGGCACCATTTTCTCGTATTCCCCCGCGGGGGTCAGCTCGAAGACCCATTGTTCGCCCAACGGCCCGTAAATCAGCACCCCCACTTCATCCTGGGCTCCCAAGACTTTGACCGCCTGCTTCGTGATCCGCTTTGCCCAGGTATTTCCCTCGGGAAATTCGCAGGTGTGCAGAATGATGACCAGTGCTCCTTTGGGGAGCACTTTCTTTTGCGAAATATCCATCGTGACGGGAAGCGCCTCTTCGACCACGGTGCGGTGATAACCGCCAGGTCCGAAACTGTTCGCCCCGCCGACCATGAGGAAGCCGCTTCCGAAGTTGTAGACTGCGTCGCGCATGGCGGTGAGCTGCACCTGATCGAACGCGTCAGCCGGGACATTAACGAAAACAATGCAGTCGTAGGGAAGGAGCGACGCCGAATCGCGGGGAAATTCGAACGCCGTTTGCACCTCGACGACATGCTTCGTCTCGCGCAGTGCCTCAACAAGCTGCTTCCAGTCGCGGGCCTCGCCTTGCGGATCAGTGACCAAGAGCACCTTTCCTTCTCCTTCGAGAAACACCGAATTGACGACGCGATTGTTCTTTTCGATGTTGTCTTTTCCGCGCGCCGTTTCGATGCGGGCCGTGTATTCGTAGTACCCGGGATCGCGAAGTTGAATCGAGAAGGTATGCCGGTTTTTGCCAGCCTGGAACTTGACCGGTTCTTCGGCGATCTTTTTGCCGTTCTCTTCGATCGTCAGCGTTCCCTCGCCGGGCAGTAGGGAAGAAAGCACGATGCCCGCGTCGTAACTTTCTCCCATCTTGACGAATTGCGGCAGCTCGAGCCTTTCCAGCCAGACTTCGTCTCTGAAACTGTATTCAATGGGAATGACATCAACTGAAATCCCTTTGGCCTTGAGGTCGTCGACAATTTTGCTGACATCCCCTTCTGTCTGCATGCCGTCGCTGATAAGGACGATACGCCCCTGCTTGTCTTCCGGAAGCATGGCCGCTGCCAGCGACAGGCCCTGTTCGAGGTTGGTCGCTTCTTTGTCGATCAGCGAGTTGAGGATGACGTTATTGGCTTCGAGAGGGACGGTCGTCTTGGCGGGAAACTCGACGGCAGCGTTCTTCCCGAAGATCACCAGCCCGGCCTGGTCTTTCTTGGGTTTTTCGGTGGCCGTCGATGCCACAAACCGCAAGGCTTGAGTCAGCGGCCCGTCGTGTTGAGGGTCAGCATCGTCGCCGATTGAATCTGATACGTCGAGCGCATAAACCACAGCCAGTTCGTCGCTGGTGCGCACGGCTCGCGGCTCGGCGAGCAGAATCACGAACAGGCCCGCCAATACCAGCCGAACCTCAAGGGCCATGATCGATCGTGTCCGTCCTAGACCGGCATACCCTGCAAAGTGCAGCCACCAGATCCAGACCGTCGCCACCAATAGGCCGAAGGCCGCCGGTCGCGCGAACAACAGCTTGTGCGACATCTCAAGAGAAAGACATATCGCCCCGAAGAGCGCCACGAAAATAACCAGAGGCAGCGCTGCGACAAACGTCAACTGGCCGCGCGGGGGCGGAAACAGGTTCTGCAAAATCCGTTTGACGGTCACCACAGCCGAGTCCCCACCTGTTGAGCGGCGCCCGCCAAATGCGTACGGCGAACGCCATTTCCCGATACCAGAGTCTTGTTACCAATCGAGCTGTCGACGATCTCAATGCGCCTTGTTTTCGTGGCGTCGTTACGTCTGCGTGCTCGCTTAAAACCGCATGTTGAACCGTCACTCAAAACTGAACCGAAACCAATCGTCGATTTCCCGTATCGGCCACGTAAACACGCGAGTTACGATCGACAGAAATCCCCCACGGAGTTGAAAACTGCCCTTCGTCAGTCCCAATTGTTCCAAACCGGCCCAGCAGCTTTCCCGAACGATCAAATTTTGAAATGCGCCCTGCGCCATACTCTACAACGAACAGATCGCCCGTTTCGCTCATCGTGATATCATACGGGTACTGAAGCGCTGCCGAATCATTTCCATCGGCCAGAATTTCCAGAAACGCACCGTCATCTGAGAACACCTGAATGCGGCTGTTGAAGGCATCGACCACATAAACCTTGCCGCCGCACCAGACAAGGCCGCTGGGTCGCTGAAATTCTCCTTTCTCGGTTCCAAAGCCGCCGAATTGCAGAAGGAAGCGTCCTTCTTTGTTGAATTTCTGCACGCGGTCGTTGCTGCCGTATTCACACACGTAATAGTTTTCAGAATCGTCCTCGACGACGGCGACGGGATAAATGAACTGACCTGGCTCGCGCCCCAGGCTGCCTCGTCGTGCCAGCACATTCCCGTCTTCATCAAAAACGACGACGCGGTGATAATGCGTGTCGGCGACAACCAGACGGCCGTCCCGAAACTGGCAAATTTTTTCGGGTTTGCCGACGGCATAGTCCGGCATCCACCATTGCCGCTGCAATTTCCCGTCGCGGTCGTAAACCAGCACACGCCCGGCGTTGTCGAGAACGAAGATCTCTTGCTTGAGACCCACATGCACTGCTCGAGGCGCCGGAATCTTGACTCCTTCAGCAGGAATCGCCCAGCTGTCAATGCTGTGAACGACGAGCTGCGCTTCGCCGATGCTGTGCCCGCAGCCGGCAAGAACGAAGCAACCCAATAGCAGCGCCAAAACGTTGACGACCACACGCTCGCCAGCGCGGAAGCAAGCTCCGACAGGACGGTGATAAACTCGCTGGGTTCCTCCCGAGCGTTCGTCCTCAAACTCGATCTCGCCGACACTGCCTGAAAAAGCCACTGATTTCAAAACCAGCGGGCTCGAATCGGCTTTCGTCACGCAGAGCTGTTCGGGGCGATAACAACGTCGACCGGCCGAATGTCCAGTGAGCCAGTCGGCGGGCATGTCGTCCGCGATCCAGTTCGCAGGTCCCAGGCACCAGGCCAGGTCACGTTCGGGGGGCTCGTGATAAAGCTGTTCGACACTGCCGACGTACACGACCAGTCCTTCGGAAAGACAAACGACCTGTTGCGCTTCACGAAGCACGACTTCAGGGCAATGGGTCGAAAAAACAACCGCCGTCCGCTTGTCGAAGTAGCTCCGCAAGCATTCCCAGTACTTTTGGGAACCTGCCGGATCGACATGAACCAACGGCTCATCGAGCACCAACACCTTCGCATCGCTCGCCAAAGCGCGCACCAGCGCCAAACGGGCGCATTCTCCCTGTGACAGTTGATCTGGATACGAGCCAATTTTGTCTGCCAGGTCGAACGCATTCAGCAAATCGACAACCCGCGCATCGACACCGCTGACGTCGGGAAGAACCGCGCGAACGTGCTCTGACACCGTCAGATGTGCCCAGAGCCCGTTGTCGGGAGGTCCCCAGAACACCGGCAACCGCTCACCCGTTCGATCGAAACCCGCGACAATGGTTCCTTGATCGGGCTTTTCAAATCCGACCAGCAGGTTCAACAGCGACGTCTTGCCCGCTCCAGAATGCCCCAGGACCGCCGTGACGCCCGCCCCGATCGCCAGCGTGACATCGGCCAACCGCGGTCTAGGACGGCCCGCCAGCGTAACCCGTTCGAGTTTCCACACAGGTGCATTCATAAAAAGGGAACCGTCAATTCATTCGTGCCCATTCGCGTCACCGAGGTTGGATTCGCATTCCTTGAATTCCAGCTTCCAACTTTCTGGCGCCGCCATTTCGAAAATCTCATTCCGGAGGTGACTTGCCGCCCATCTTTTTTCATGTTCCGTCAGCCGGCAGGCCAAGCCGCCAGGTTTTCATCACGGCTGATTCTGACCGCAGACCCAGCTGGCTTATCCGCGGTTTGCTGTTCTCGCATTTCCAGTGAGAAGGCCTGTTCGGTACGACAACCATTCAAAAGCGCACACGGCGAGCGGTCGTGCGGCCGATGCCACAACAAACACCAGCGCAGGAATGAGTACGGTAAGAAATACGAGTGCCGCGAGAACGGCATTTTTCCCGAAGTGCATTTGATTGTACAACATTACCGGGGCCGAGACGATCGTCACTGGCGCCAGTAAATACGCGATCGTCAGGTCCAGAAAACTCCAATAGGTCAACAGCGTCACGCTCCAGAATTCGCTGCGCCACCGCATCTGCCAGGTCAATTCGCGCGCCGCATGGCGGTTTTTGGCCGCTGGTGACTCGCATAAAAGTACCG
>JAYTRB010000063.1:0-4139 GCA_043746425.1 Planctomycetia bacterium | reverse complement strand
GTAGTTGACGTCTTTGAATGCCTGCTCAAGGTGGTCGCTGTCGGCCTTAACGACTCCCGCCAAAGTGGGGAATGCGCAATCCTCGAGCTCCATGTGAATCCCTTCGAGACCTCCCATGGCGGGGGGTATCTCGATCAGGTGCAGAATCACCGGCTGGCTGCGTCCAAAAACGTCGCCAGCGGCGATACGAAAGATCAGGCTGTAGCCGATCTGGCCGGCGGCTCCGGTCACCGCCACTCGAATCGGTTGAGTCATGCTTCAGATCCTTTACGCGTTGAATTTGCAGTTCGATGGATCAATTCGCAGGTGAATTGTCTCTGTCCTTGTAACGAGTCGGGCGGAACGAGGCAACCGAACGCCAGCCATTAAGCCAACCACCCAGAAATCCCAACCTTCCATGGAAATCATGTCCAGCGTAGCGATCATGGAAGATGGGAAAGCTGAAAAAACTTTGCGCGGGCTGAGGTGACCTGAACAGCATTGATTCTGCGCGAGTTTGCCACGAAAGCGGAGGCCCCGGCAGCGTGAAACGAGACGTCAGAGCCTCATCGGCGGGGCCAGACGAGTGGCTCGCAATCCCGCCGTTGACACGTTTTCGCATCGCCAGTAAAGTCCACGTCCCACGGCCGCGTGCAAGCATGTGTGCTAAGTGGAAAACTGTAACCGACTTGTGGATTATGCAGGCGCCCCGGAAATGCGACGCGTGGCAAAATCGAGATCGAGGTTGTTGTTGACGACGATCGTGCTCGCTGGGCTATTGCTCATTGGCTGCACAGGGTCGCCCGTCCTGCCACCACCGATCTCTTCAATACCGCCGCAGCCTGCCCCAGGAATTGGCGGAATATCGCGCCGGCCTCCAGCCATGGGCATCATCGCCAGTACGCCACGCCCGGGGAGCAATCCGTGGCGGCCAACCGTCGCCTCTCGCGAATGGAAGTATATCGTTGTGCATCACACGGCCACCCATTCGGGGAGTGTCGAAAGCATTCAGATGGCGCATCTGAAGAACAAGGATAAAAACGGTAATCCCTGGTTGGGAATCGGCTATCACTTTGTCATCGGCAACGGCGAGGGGATGCCCGACGGCGCCATCGAACCAACCTTTCGCTGGCGAACGCAGATTCAAGGAGCGCACGCCGGCAGTTCAAACAAGGACTACAACGAGCGGGGCATCGGTATTTGCCTCGTTGGAAATTTCGAAAAAACGCCGCCGACAGCGGCGCAGCGCCGCAGCGTGAAACTGCTCGTGCAGACGTTGCGTTCCGAGTACAAGATTTCAGCGGGGAGTGTTGTTGGCCACAAGGACATTCGCGCCTCAGCCACCGAATGTCCGGGTAAATTCTTTCCCATGGCGGAAGTTGCGGGCAATGATTCGGGGATGTTCCTTGGTCTGGAATCCACCGACAGCCCGCTCGAACGCGTCGCCTCAATCACCGGGAGCACCTTGCCATGACAGCGCGTTTTTCTTTCAATTCACTAGAAGATCCGCAGACTTCCGCTCCAGCGCGGGAGCCGATTCCTGAGAGCGTTGTTTGCTCGATGCCCTTGCAAATCGACTGCGACGTACTGATGACATCGGTGCTCGACGAAGACGCCCCGGCGGGTATTGCCACGATTGATGGCGACGAAGTCTTCGTCCCTGAAAATTACGAACCCAACTATGCGTATCCACTGCTGGTGTGGCTCTTTCCGGCGTGCGGTTCGAACGGTCGGCTTGAGCGGCTGATGCGAATGATCAGCGAGCGAAACTACTTCGGAGTTGCTATTCCCGTCGTCGACTCCGAACAATTGGAGCAGCAGTTGCAAGAAACCTTTTCCCGGCTGCGCCAGAGTTACCATTTGCATTCCGAGCGGGTGTACCTGATGGGCATCGGAGAATCTGGAACGCAGGCCCTTCAGACGGGGCTCAGCCGGCCTGCTCTTTTTGGCGGCATCGCCGCAGTCTCGGCCCGTTGGCCCGAAACACCCCGGCTGCTCGCCCGGTTCGATGAACTCCGCGGAAAACGAGTGTTGCTGGGCATCAACGAGCACGACAGCGCGGCCATCGTTGCGGATGTCATGTACGCGCAGCAGTTGCTCTGGAGCGCCGGGATGAATGTCTCGGCTCTGGCCTCGTCGGCAGATGCAGAACCCCACCGCAGCCTTTTGCGGGAAGTCGATCGCTGGGTCATGCAGGCGATCGAAAGGCCAGAATTGGTGTGTTGATGCCGCAAGCAAAGTGCGTATGTCGTCGCTTTTGTGGTGGCGAGCACCTCACGCCAGGCCGCGAATGACTTCGATAATCTTTTGCAGATCGTTCGCAACGATCAGAGGATTATTCGCATGCGGGGCCGAGTGGACTCCCTGTTTTCCCAGCACCCGTTCGAACTGTTCGGCATCGTCGGCGTGATAGGCGACCGTCGTGGTTGGATCTTTCAACTGGTGCCCGGTGAGGATGCATACCACCCGATCGCCGGCGGCGATAACCCCTTCATTACGTAAGAGTCGCACTCCGGCAACGCTGGCGGCGCTGGCGGGCTCACAGCCGAAGCCCCCGGCCCCCACTTGTGCCTTGGCATCGAGAATCTCCTGGTCGCTTACCTGTCGCACGATGCCGTTCGTTATCTCGAGCGCGCGCAGGGCTTTTTTCAGATTGACTGGTCGATTGATTTGAATCGCGGTCGCCAGGGTCGAGGCCCGCCGACCGGCCCGATCCATTTCTGAGTAAAACGCCTTGATGATCTCAGAATCAGGCCTGCCGCCGCGCCAGCGCAGCCCACGTTCTTCATACAACTGAAACAACGTGTTGGATCCCGCCGCGTTGATGACGGCCAGTCGCGGAATGCGGTCGATGAGGCCCAGTTGCTTGAGTTCTGCCAGTGCCTTTCCAAAGGCGCTCGAATTTCCCAGATTGCCACCTGGCACGACGATCCAGTCGGGAACTTCCCACTTCAGCGATTCGAGAATGCGATAAATGATTGTCTTCTGCCCTTCGAGACGAAAGGGGTTGACACTATTGCAAAGATAGATTTTTTCGTGCCGACAAACGTCCTGCACCTGTTGCATCGCGTCGTCGAAATCGCCGAGAAGCTGAAGAGTTTTTGACCCGTAATCGAGAGCCTGCGAGAGTTTTCCATAGGCGATCTTGCCACTGCCGACGAAAACGATGACTTTGAAGAGTTGGGTGGTGCTGGCGAAGATCGCCAGCGATGCGCTGGTATTGCCAGTCGAAGCGCAGGCGGCGTGTCGCGCGCCGACCATGTTCGCATGTGTCATGGCCGCCGTCATCCCATTATCTTTGAAGCTGCCTGAAGGGTTCAACCCCTCGTACTGCAGGAAGAGACGGTTGGCGGTCATTCTGCAATAAGTCGCCACGGCCGACGAATTCTGCAGAATTGTCTGCCCTTCGCCGATGGTGACGATCTTTTCGTCAGGCGCGAAGGGAAGCAATTGCCTGAAGCGCCACACGCCGCTGAATTCAAGCGGCTCGTTCCTTCGGCCCCATCGGGCTTCAATTTCACGCAGCGACTTCGGCACAGGAAGCCGCTGCCATTCGTATTCGACGTCCAGAAGTTCCCCGCAGGACGTGCAGCCGGCCAGCGCCTCGGTCACGGGAAATTGGGCGCCACAATCGGGATTGATACAGCGTTGAAATGCGTAATCGGGCATCGCTATTAGAAGATTCCTGTTCAGAGATCGAATGGAACTATCGCAGAATCAACTGTATCATCGACTACAGTCGCCTGCCATGCTTGGGGAGGGGCTCCCCGTCGCGGCGATGGCACAGTCTGCGAGAAACATGTGAAGAACGTTATGGAAGCTATCGAGATGGGGGTTCGCCTACAGCGGGCCATCGACCCTGAGATGCAACGGACACAGTTCATGGAGGCCGCGCGCTTTGCAGAGGGTGTTGCGAAGTGAATCTTCAGCCTGGCTTCACTCCTGGCGCCACGCGCGCATTGAATCTGGCCGGCGTGCTGGCCCGCAGGTCGAACACGCCACTGGTCGAGGCGTCGCACATGCTTTGGGCGCTCATCCTCGACGAATCTCGGGCCGCCGAGATTCTTGCAGCACACGGACTGTCACGCGAGAGTTTTCGCGATCTATGGCCGCAAGCGGCGACAGATATCGTTGTCGACAACGCCATCGTGGAAGACAGC
>JAYTRB010000062.1:0-7256 GCA_043746425.1 Planctomycetia bacterium | reverse complement strand
AATACCTCATCGGCTTCAAACCAGAACACCGGTTTGCGCACCACCCGCAGCCAGTCAGCCCCCCAGAAAGTGCGACCGACCTGGTTCTCGTCAGCACTCGTACCGGAGGTGCCCGTCGCATTCAGCGCTTGGCTGGCCCACGGGCCGGCGGTAATCACCAGGCTGGCCGCCGAATACTCGCCCTGTTCTGTTTTAACCACCACATGCCTACCGTCTGATTTCCAGGAGACAACGGTTTCGTGCGTTCGCAAATTCGCTCCATGAGCGACGGCAGCCGCCACATGTGCGGCCACGCAGTTCTCGACTTCCAGATACCCGGCCTGCGGTTCAAACACGATCGTGAAATCGTCGCGAAAACAGAAGCCGGGAAAGCGACTTCGACCCTCAGAGACAGCCAGCCGTTCGATCGGCAAGTGGTGCTGCGCGGCGGCAAGCAATGTTCCTGAGACCGACTCGCACGCAGGAACGCCCGCAATAAACAGCCCCACCTGATGAAAAAGCTTCAGCCCGCTCTCGCTTTCAAGCTCGTTCCAAAGTTCGTAGGCCCGATGCAAGAGCGGCACGTAGTCGGGATGCTCGAAATACGCCTTGCGGATAATGCGCGTTTCGCCATGCGAGCTGCCCCGATCATGCGCCACGCCAAACCGCTCGATTCCCAGAACCCGTACCCCGCGCCGGGCCAGATGATAAAGCGTCCCGCTGCCGAAACCACCCACGCCGAGGACGATGCAGTCGTAAGTTTCGCTCATGATTCGCGCCGCGTGATGGAAGTCAATCAGGATGGTGGACGAGACCATAATAGAGGATAGTGGACGAACTGCGAAACATGCTCTGGTGCGTCATCGGTACTTCTTTCTCGATTTAAAAAAATCATGCGGCTCCATCCGTCCTCGGAACAAACAATCGCAGGAATTGCAAAGTCGCTTCGATCGGGCGAGCGAACCTGTGTCAGCGTCGTCGAACAATGTCTCGCCGAGATTGACGCCTGGGAACCAAGGGTGCATGCCTGGGTTCGTCTCGACCAGGAGGGAGCCCTGGCTCAGGCTCGGGCTCTCGATGGCGAGCAGAACGAAGGGAAATACCGCGGACCTCTTCACGGAATTCCCGTCGGAGTCAAAGATCTGTTTGATGTTGCCGGCTGGCCCACTCTGGCGGGAACGACATGGCTCACCGACGCCCCGGCGACGGCTGACGCGCCCATCGTCGCCCGTCTGCGCGCCGCAGGCGCGATCATTCTGGGCAAGACTGTCACCACTCAATTCGCCTGCTTCGATCCCCCGACGACGCGCAATCCCTGGAATCTCGACCGTACCCCGGGAGGCTCGTCGAGTGGCTCGGCCGCTGCCGTCGCCACCGGCATGTGCCTGGGGGCCGTCGGATCCCAGACCGGTGGTTCCATAATTCGTCCGGCGTCGTTCTGCGGTGTTGCCGGCTGCAAGCCGACATACAGACTCCTTCCCCTGGAAGGTGTCTACCCCTTGGCCGCGAGCCTCGACCACCCCGGCCCGATCGCCCGCACCGTCTCAGACCTGGCGCTCTTGCTCGAGACCCTCGCCAGCCGGCCGTTTGCGATTTCGCCTCGTGCCACTCCGCCGCGCCTGGGCCGATTGCGCGGCCTATTCACCGATCGCGCCGAACCCGCAGCGCTGGCAGTGTTTGAGAGTGCCCTCGACCGAATGGCGCGGGCGGGCGCGATCATCAGCGATTTCGCCTTGCCAGCGGCGTTCGATGACGTGCTGGCCTGCCACCGAGTCATCATGACTGTCGAAGCGGCCCGGCAACATCGGCAATTGTTTGCGACGCATGCCGCCGACTACCTTCCCGCCATCCGCGGGTTGATCGAAGAGGGGTTCAAAATCGCCCCAGAAACCTACACGCGTTGCCGAGAACACCAGCAGTCGCTCGCGCTTGCAGTCGCCACGGCCATGAGCCCTGTCGACGCACTCGTTTGCCCGGCTACTGTGGGGCCGGCTCCGGCGTGCGACATCACAGGCGACCCATCCTTTAACGCACCCTGGAGCTATACCGGGCAGCCCACGGTGTCGTTTCCCGTGGGCCTCTCTGCCGAGCGCCTGCCATTGTCGTTCCAGCTTGTCGGGCAGCCTCACGATGAAGCGCGACTGCTGGGCGTCGGTGAGTGGTGCGAACGACAGATTGTCGACGCCTATTCGTAGTACATCCTTCAGGCATCTCGTGGCATTCGCACTGTCGTAACAGGCATTTCGTTCGCGGTGGCCGGTTCCAGATTCTGCCATCGCGTCGCAAGCAGAGATACGGGCGTCCAACACAGTTTTCAACTGGGGCTGCCTTCCACTCGCAGACAACCTAAAAATATCGCCACTGGCCCAGCCGCGACTCCAAGTTGACCATTTTTCGGGTCTCTGGTACGTTCCGCAGCGTTGGCAATCGAAAATCTCCGGCTGAAAAAATGGATCCGCTGTCCACCTGAGGTCGATTCCTAAGCTATGCTTTGGGGAAACTTTCGCACGGTTGCGCCCGCCTCGCGCATTCTCTGCGCCGACCCCAGCGATTGTTGCGTCTCTTTCATTTCAGAGTAGTCCCTCGTCGGAGTCATCCATGTGCGGAATTGTCGGCTACGTCGGGCAGGGGCAACGCAATGCAGTCGATGTGTTGATGGAGGGTTTGCATCGGCTCGAATATCGCGGATATGACAGTGCGGGAATCGCCATTCACACGCCAGGCGATATCGCCATCCGCAAGCGCATCGGCCGTGTTACTGAGCTGGCCCACCTGCTCGAAGAGCGGCCCGTCTCGGGCACGCTGGGAATTGGCCACACGCGATGGGCCACACACGGCGGAATTTCTGACGCAAATTCGCATCCGCACCTGGGTGGCAACGGCGAAGTCGCAGTGGTCCATAACGGCGTCATCGAGAATTACGCGGCTCTTCGTCAACGCCTGCAGGCCCTGGGATTCACCTTTCGTTCCAGCACCGATACCGAAGTCATTGCCCACCTGATCGCCCATCACCTTGAGGAACAAACGCGACTGGGAAACGACGCGGCCGACCGCAAGACGCTCCTGGCTTGCGTCCAGCTCGCCCTCACGAGCCTTAAAGGAACATACGGTCTGGGAATCGTATTCCGCGATCATCCCGATTTCCTGCTGGCCGCGCGGCTGGGCAGTCCGCTGGTGGTCGGCATCGGCAAGAACGAATTCTACCTGGCCAGCGACGCCAGTCCGCTGGTGGGTTACACCGACGAGGTCGTTTATCTCTCAGATCACGAGTTGGCCGTATTGTCGCCGCAAGGCTTGGAGCTGACTCATCGCGATCACGGCCGAACGGCGCCATCGATCACCGTACTTGACCAGTCGGCCGGCGACAGCGAGCTGGGAGAGTTTGACCACTACATGCTCAAGGAGATTTACGAACAGCCCACGGCCATCGAGAATGCCTTGCGCGGCCGGCTCGATGATGATGCGGCAACCGCCAAGTTCGGGGGGCTCAACCTCGATGTGCAACAGCTCCGCCGAATCGATCGACTGGTCTTGACGGCCTGCGGCACGAGCTGGCACGCGGCACTCGTCGGCGAATACCTAATCGAAGAATTTGCTCGTATGCCGGTTGAAGTCGAGTATGCCAGCGAATTCCGGTATCGTAATCCGCCGATGTCCGACACAACCATGGTGTTCGCCATTACGCAGAGCGGCGAAACGGCCGATACGCTGGCTGCCATGCGAGAAAGCCAGCGCAAGGGACACCCCACCCTGGCCATCTGTAATGTCGTCGGCTCTTCGATCGCCCGCGAAGCCGACGGAGGAATTTATCTGCATGCCGGTCCCGAAATCGGCGTGGCCTCGACGAAGGCCTTCACCTCGCAGGTCACCGTGCTGATGCTGCTGGCCCTCTACATGGGCCGGCTCCGGCACCTCTCATACCCGGCCGGCCAACGGATCATTTCGCACTTGCGAGAAATGCCTGATGTCATGCGCAAGACGCTCAAATGTCATGACGCCGTCAAGGAAATCGCCAGCCGATATTGCCAGGTCGACAACTGCCTTTACATGGGACGGGGCTACAACTTTCCCGTAGCGCTTGAAGGAGCGCTCAAGCTCAAGGAGATCAGTTACATTCACGCCGAAGGGTATCCGGCGGCCGAAATGAAACACGGCCCGATCGCTCTGGTCGATGAAAACACACCCAGTATATTCGTCATTCCGCAGGGAAGCCTGTACCCGAAGGTGATGAGCACCCTCGAAGAAGTGAAGGCTCGAAAAGGTCCGGTCATCGCCATCGCCTGCGAAGACGACGAGAACATCGCCAGCGTGGCCGATGACGTGATTTACGTCCCACAGGTCGAAGACTACCTGCAGCCTCTGGTGGCTGCGATTCCATTGCAGTTGCTGGCCTACCACATTGCTCTGCTCCGGGGATGCAACGTCGACCGTCCGCGCAACCTCGCCAAGAGCGTCACGGTCGAATGACGCGTGCGATTCGATTTGCATCTTCAACTCTTCGGGTGATCAATCCAGTGCAAAGGTAGTCGGCGGCACAAAACGGCCATCCCTCGCGATGACATCCTTTAGGCCCGCCAGGACGCCGACGCAACGCCTGGCAACCAGAGCAATTTCACAAAGGGTCCGCAAACACGTTGCGCCATCGTGCGGGCGTTAGGTTGCCGGGCCCACTTTCGATAATGCATTTCGATACCGACCGCGACCCACAAATGAACTGTTGACAGCGGTCAACGTCGCTCCGTACCGGCTGTGACGAAGCACTCATTGCTCGTGCCGGATGCAGACAGACCGGCAATCGACTATGATCTCTGACATGACCTCTCCCGGCTTCCTGTTTGAATCACGATCACCCGCGTGAAAAGGGGAACGGTCGCTTCGAGGCAGCCATTTTTCCGGGAGAGTCTTGAACTGCCGCTCGGAGTCAGGCCCTTTTTCAACAAGCGAAGGAATATGTATGGACGTCAGAACCAGAGAATGGGAGTGTGGGTGCGGTCACAAGTGGACGGCGGCGATCGAGCTGACTGACTTGGTCAATCAGAATATAAAAGGCGAAAAGACCGTCTTGTGCCCGAAATGTAACAAAGTTCCCCTTTTCGGATCACAGGCCAAAGAACGGCACAAATGGCTGGCCCCTGCCGCTGATGCGAAGCCCCCTGAAGCGAAGGCCAAAGCCCCCAAGCCCGCCTGACTCACTCACTGCAAAAAGGCCGCCGCCTCCCGTTGACTGTCGCTCTCTTTGCCACGAGCCTCGGCGACGCCATTCGGTGCTGCGATCGCGCGGTCTGGCTATTCCTCATAGCGCTTATTTCAGGCGGTTGCGTTCGTTTCAAGCGGCACGTCAGGTAGTCCGCCATTTCCTTTGACACAATCTTGCGCCGACAACGGGTCGACCGACGAAATCGTTGCCCTCTCCCATTTGCGGGATGTAAATTCGCCGGAAGCGATGGAACTCCGTAAATGTTGTGGTGTGTGATCCACCAACTGGGAGCTGGGACCATGGCCCAGAAACGTGCGAGGCGCCTCCTCAATATGCAGACCGCGCGCTGCGAACGCGATTAACCGCTAACCGCGAACTGAACGCCACGGGCTTCAATACAGACTGTTAGGACGAGTTGTCTGGCGTACGTAAGCCACAAGCGCTCCGTATTTTTGCGCCAGTCGCTCGGCACGACAGTCTCGCAATCGATGGTCTTCCCGGCAGGCACACCGCGGTACCATCTCCCACGCGGCATGCCAATAAGACGCGCGGTGTCGCTTCAAAGACGAAGCGACGCCGCGCCTTTATCGGTTGAAAATCGACTGCAATTTAATCTGTGCGACCTTCGCTGAAGGGTTCGCACGACCGCGTACTCAAACTTTACTCATTTCCTGACCGCAGCAGTGAAAATGAATCTGCTCACCTACGTCGCAACAACAGTCTTTCGTGACTTCGAGTGCCATGCCGCACGCGCGACAGCAGAAGGTGTCGCCCTTCTTCGGGGGAGCGAGTCCTTTGTCGACCTGGGTATTCGCAGCCATCATGAATCTCCTCGAAAGTGCGTGAAACGGGAATCGCTCGTACATCTGCCTGACACGTGTGCCTGAAACGGGTCCAGTCGGCCTGTCGACCTATTTCTTTTTCTTCGTCGGAACCTTGGCCCCTTTTTTTCACGCCTTCGCGAGGCCGATCGCGATGGCCTGCTTGTGACTCGTCGCCTTCCCCGCTTTGCCGCTTCGCTGGGTTCTCGCGTCGGTTTTGCGGACCGCTTTTTTCACTTCTTTTTTTGCCATAGAACCATACTTGGCCATGCGCTATCTCCTTGATTCACATGTCTCGTCATCACGTGAACAGCCATGGCCCCCGATCATGGGGTAAGCACCACCTTGATGCATCCGTCCTTCTTGTCGCGAAACGTCTTGTAGGCTGCCGGGGCGTCAGCGAGCTTCACGCGATGTGTAATAACAAACGACGGATCAATCATTCCCGACTCAACCTTTTGCAACAGGGGCTGCATGTAACGCTGCATGTGCGTCTGCCCCGACTTCATCGTCAACCCCTTATTCATGAAGGCGCCAAAGGGCAGCGTGTCGGCTTGTCCTGCATAGGCCCCGGGAACCGAGATTGTGCCTCCTTTGCGGCAGCACCTGATGGCTTCGCACAGAACGTGCATCCGGTCGGTAGGCGGCATGACTGACGATTTCACCTTGTCGAACGCCGCGCCCACGGTTCCGGTCGCATGCGCTTCACACCCGACGGCGTCGATGCACCGATCGGGACCACGTCCCTTCGTCATCTCTTGCAACTGCTCGTAGACGTCGTCTTTTTCGAAGTTAATCGTCTCGGCCTTTCCGTGACGCTGGGCCATTTCCAACCGTTCACGGACGCGATCGATGGCGATCACCCGACCGGCGCCTAGCATCCAGGCGCTTTGAATGGCGAACTGTGCCACCGGCCCGCACCCCCAGACCGCGACCGTGTCACCCTGTTCGATGCCACAATTTTCTGCCGCCATGTACCCGGTGGGGAAGATGTCCGACAGGAACAGCACTTTTTCATCGGGCAGCCCCGATTCGATCTTCAGCGGACCGACGTCTGCATAGGGAACGCGCAGGTATTCGGCCTGGCCGCCGGCAAATCCTCCCAGCATGTGCGAAAAACCGAAAAGTCCCGCCGGAGAATGCCCCATCGCCTTGCGCGCGATTTCGGCGTTCGGGTTCGATGTGTCGCAGCAGGAAAAGAGGGTCTTCTTGCAAAAGAAGCAGTTGCCGCAAGAAATTGTAAAGGGGACGACGACTCG
>JAYTRB010000061.1:0-5963 GCA_043746425.1 Planctomycetia bacterium | reverse complement strand
CACATGCCCGTTCGCCACATGCCCGTTCGCCACGTGCCCGTTAGCCACATGCCCGTTTGACCATTGGCCGTTTACCGGTTGGCCAGCTGCAGAGGTTCCGTTCGAACTGTGGCCGCACGCGGCGCAATAGGGCAATTGCACGAGCGTGTGGTTCTTGGTTTGCCACGAGAGTTGGTCGAATGTGCGGACTTGACCTTCGCAGTCTGGAATCTCTCCCCGGACGATCCAGGACACGATGGCATTAGCAATGAGGCCCAACGCGGCTTGGCGGCTCGCCGCCGTTCGCGCGACGTCGAAGACGAGCGGATCGGCGAGTGACTGCCGTTCGCGTAAATAGGATTCGACAGCGCGGTTGGCGCGCAAGCGTTCGGCCAGACACATCCAGCAGCCGCTGGTTCCCGGGCGGAATAACGGCCCCAGCCAGAGTTGGACGCCCATGGGCTTCACGAGCAACCACGGTCGACCGCTCGCCAGTGCCGCTTCGTTGTGGTTCTTTAGCTCAGGCCGAAGGTAGTGTTCGGCGACGACGACGTTTAACTCACCTTCTGAATCAAGTCGCACGCCCGCTTCTGTGAGCAGGTCACTCAAGGCGCTGGTGTCGACCCCGACTCCGTGAAGCGACACTCCGACTTCTGAGAGTCGCCGGGCTGCGGTCTGTGGCTCGATCTGCTGCAATGACCACCACCCAGCTTCGCCAGCGGCGAGGCTGTCGCTGGCCTCTGCCAGACAACCCTTTTGCTCAAGCTGTGTCAGCGTGTAATACACTTCGGCGGCCGAGGCTTTTTGAGCCAGCTGATCGCAAATTGCGTCTGCCGGCCGGCCATCGATATGTTCAGCCACGAGCTCATACAATCGACCCCGCAGTACCAGCGGCTTAGAGCCCGAAAGCAAGAAAACGCCCTCGTCCGGAACAATCGCCACATTCAGATGCGGCTTGAATCTTGGTCGCGTGAGCATGCAATCGCCAATCAGTCGCTAGTCTCGCAGGAGGGCGACATTCGGGAAATGACAGTCGGAAAAGCCAGATCGTAGGCGTCTGAATTTGCAGTCGCTTCCGGTGTAGCAGTCTGGCCTGGAAAAAGAACATGGAACCTCGTTCCCAGGCAGTGCCTGGGAACGAGAAAGCCATCAAACGCCCCTCAAGGATGCGAAACAAGTTGAGGGCCAGGGTACCGATGGGTATGGCTTCGGGGCAGTCTTACGCGTTGCTGTCGCACCCGCATCCGCAACCGCCAGATCCGCCACAGCCGCCACCTCCGCCACAGTTGAATGAGAACCCGGAAAACGAATCGTAACCGACTGAGCCGGCGAGCTCTTCATCCGTCAGTTCACCAGATGGACTGCACGGCAGCACCAGGTGTCGCACCTGCTCGGTATCTTCGACGACCTTAACCTTGGCGCCATACGGAACTTCGATTCCATGTTCCCGCATCACGCCCGTCGGGTCGGCGAGCAGCCGTTCCTTCAAGCTCAAGTCAGACCACGACTTGGCCACGAGCCTGCCCCATTGCTTCTGCCAGCTTCCCTGTTGCACTGTCGCCTGCATGATTTAATCTCCAAAAACAATCACTTGAGAAAGGAAGTGCCCCGCGAATTGCAGAGCCACAACTTCAGCCTTCGACGTTCACCTCTTCTGCACGCCTCACGACCTCAGCATCGAGCCCATCCCAGAAAACCGTCGGCGCTGTCGCCGCCTCGTTATCGAGTTCGCGGGCGCCGCTCTCAGAAATGGTTGGCAACACGAGTGGCCGTTCCTCGCAGATCGTCAATAACCCTTCGCGCACGAGGCGCCGCGCCAAGACGATTTTTGCCTGTGGATTCAGATCATCGGGAATTGACCGCACGAGAAACCTTCGGGCGCCACAAATAAAATGCAGGGCCGAGGCGATGCGTTGCGGCCCGGCGACCCGATTGCCCGGAAACTCGATGGCCACTTCCTGGTCGTTCGTGACGACTCGGCACAGGCCCGGTGCAGGGTTTTCGAGTACCGTGTCGAGATCGAGGCGGTCGAGATTCGCCGACACCGTAAATTGGCTTCCTGGAAGAATTTGCAGTTGGCTGAAGAACTGATCACCCAACGATTGCCATGCTTCGTCAAAGATCTCATCGCGGTGTGCGCTGTCGGCCAGCCGCTCGCATAACTGCTGAAACTGCTGTTTCAATTGCGCCCGGTCGACGGGCAATGCACCTTCGCGAAGCGATTCGCGAAAACGAACGTCCCGGCGACTGATACTTGTCAGAGCATACCGCAATAAATCGGCCCAGCGATAGACGTTGATTCCGACGGTCAGGTGCAGTGAAAATGTGTCCGATGTGAAGGCCTCATGAACATGGCCGCGAGGTATATAAAGAAAATCGCCTGCCTTCAGGCGTACTTCCCGGGATTTTCCGAGCGGCTTGCCAGGAACGCCCGAACCTCCGATGGCGAGCGGCAATTCGTCGCCCCCCTCGTACAGCCGCCATTGCTTCGTCCCTTCCAATTGCAGGACAAACACCTCGTGCGGATCAAAATGAGCCGCGAAGCCTTGCTCGCCAGCCGGCGTCAGATACATGTTGGCATGTACAGGACAGCGAAAGACCGTCTCAAGATTACGGCACAGCCGGGCAATCGCGGGCCAGCGATGCTGCATCGCCATCAGCACCAGACTCTTACCCTGATCGAACACCTGTCGAATCTGAGCGAGGCCCGGATTGTCGGTCGCAGAAAAAGGATCCTGATCGAGCGCCCCGCGGACGTACGTCGGCCGGCTGGCAGGTCCGGGATGAAAGGCGCTGGTATCGTGAAATCGCGGGCGGGTATATGAGATTATCTGATCGACGTCGCGTAGCGTCAGCAGTTCGCCGTAGTGGGTCGGTTCGTCCCGCGCGATTGCCAGAGGGGTTCGTTCCCAAGTCTCGGCCAAGAACTCATTGGGAGTTGTCGGCGAGAGCAGATCTTCGAGGCCGAGGTTTATCACAGACATGTCAGCAATTCCTGAGCATCTGAGCGACAGTCGCTGGCGACCCAGAGTTGATTTCGGGTCTACTTCTCTGTTAGCCCGTTCAGCATATAACGTGCCACGTTGTGGATTTGGCGGCATATCGGGGCGTCAGCCGACATAGAACGAAATTCCGCAATACATGAAGCCTTTTTCCTGAGCCGCATCGCAATTTGGACGCGAATCATTGGCCGTGTGACGGCCAGACTGAACGCCGATCGGTCAGTCAACCGGGAAGATTTGGCGCGCGACGCGGCGGTAAGGTCGGTCTCGAAACGGCATCCCGGCGTCAGTGGCGCGCTGGATGGTCTCCCCTCCGATTCACCATGTGGCCACTGCGAGAAGTCCCCCCATCAGCAGCACGAATGCCACTGGAATCCACAACGGCTGCCGCAGCCGAATCGAGGTGATGTGGTGTTTGGAGGCGCAGAACTGGGCTGGGCGTTTGCCAGGCCGTCAGTCTGCCGCATGCGAATGCACAGATGAATTCCAGCCAGCCGTTTAAATTCCTAAGATCCTTGAATCAAATAATTTCTCGATGAGGCCCCGCTTCAAATGGGGTGATTACGAAGGGGCTCTTAAGGAAATGCGCAGTGATTGGCCACAAAACAAATGCCAGGAAATGTTTTACGCCATTTGGACGTCAAAGGCGACTCTCTCTGAAGAGGGCTTCTTTGAGGACTGCGCGAATCATTGGGCGTTGACTCCGACCCCGGGATTGCGAAACAGGCAGGGCCACGCATCGGCAAGCGCCTGCCGGTGGCTCGAGAAGACGGGTACTGCTTTCTGCGGATGAGCGGCAATATATCGTTGCATATTTGACGCGAGATGGTCGCGAGATAATCTCGGATGGCGGTGGTGCGGACCGTGAACGCACAGCTCGAAGTCGAAGTACGAGAAGACCCGTGTCAGAAAATTGTCTGCGACCACTGTCCGTGTGCCGAGAATCGGATCATTGCTGGCCATTCCCAAATGCTCAGAGAATTTCCGAAGTGTGTTCAGCATGGGAGCGATGACGAGCGGCAGGATCCAGACCACATTGAAGTGGCGCGGTTCGATGGCGCCTGCCACGGCGAGCCAGGCAAAGATCGCGATGCCGGCGATCCAGACGAACGCGATCGCCAGATACTCTTTATAAATCACCCTTCTAACGGGCAGCGGCAGGGGTGAGCTTTGCGTCCAGTAGATTCGTCCGAAAATCACTGGCGCGGCAATCACGCCTGCGAAAATGTCGAACCACACGAACGCCCGGCGGAACGTCAAGGAGGAGCGAGGATCGCTGTAGGGCCACATTTCCCAGTCCTGTGGCGTGTTCATGCAGGAATGATGGTATCGGTGGCACTCACGAAAGACCGTGTAGGGAATTCCCAGAATCGTACCGATGATCCGGCCTGCCCAGATGTTCGCTCCCCGGGCTTTCCCGAGAGTTTGATGCGCGCACTCGTGAAATACTCCACCCACGCAGAACCATGAATAGGTAAGAAGTGCTACCCAAAGCCCCTGCATCCACCACGCTTCACCCCCCCAATGATTGATCAATCCGGCATAACCACCGATTGCCGTCGTTGGAAAGAGAAGAAATCGGGGCCAGATGCGGGCCACTTCGCCGTGAGGGGGCTGGGGCTGCGCGAAATCAATCGTGGGCATGGAACAATCTCCGGAATCGATAGGTTTCTATGAAAATCGACTCGTTGTGATGTGCAATTCCATGATCGTTTCTTAGTTCTGACGAATTAATCGGTGGCGACAGGAATAAACCCCGCCGTTTACCGGGATGAGGCCGCAATCGTCAGGTGGCTATGCTGCTTTGCGATAGGGGTGCGGGCTCGAGAAATAATCGACGAGCTTCCCTTCGTGTTCCAGGAGAATCATCTGATGGGGGATGCCACAGCGCTCGATTTCGCCGACAATATCGCCGGCCCGCCATTGAGTAGCAATCAGAATTACCTCGACGGGATACTGCGTCAGGAAATCGCGAAAGAGAATCTCCTGACCTGCTCCGGGTACGTACGTTCCCGCTTTTTCGAGATCAGAATCGACCACGAGTGGAAACCGCTTCGCATCGAGGCCGAACTGGTTGATGAACGCCGCGGCTTTGCCGGTTCCTCCCCAGACGGCGACCCGCCGGCCCGAGCTTGCCAATTCGTCGATGTCGGCCCGAATGCTTATGCAATGCCGCGCTGCGCGGTCGCAGAAGCCGACGGCTTCCGAGGCGAATTTTATTTGTTCGACTCGCCGTTGGAAATGGGCCAGGCCATACACGACCTCGTCGTTGTAGCTGCGAGCCACGACTTCAACCTCGCTGGCACAGCGGGCGAGAAGTCGCTCGAGCGACTTCGTCGTGAAATTTGAATTGTGCTCGTAAAAGAAATCGACCGTTCGCCCGATTCGAATCACCTTGTCGATGCAGGGAACTTCAATAAAAAGTCGCGTTTCGACGTTTTCCCAGCTTGCGGCAAACGAAATGGCCTGGACGAATCCCAGGGGATTCATCAGGTGCTCGAGCACGTGCCGGCTGATGATGAGGTCGGGGCGCAGTTCTGCCAGATGCCGCGCCGGGTCAAACAGCTCACGCCGGCCCTCGATCAAGCCATTTCCCGTGTTGATGGCGTTGCTGGGGTCGAAGCCGACGTAGCGCCCTGCGGGCCGGCATTCGGCCAGCGAGCGCAGCAAATGGCCTTCCCCGCATCCGACTTCGACGACCACGGAGTTAGCCGTCAGTCCGTCGAGAATCAGATCGCGGATGTGCCGGAGATGATCGGTCCAGATCGTTCCCTTGTTGAACATCAGGTTCGGTTTTTCGGAATAGGGAACTTCCGCGTAATTGAACCGGCAGTTGTACACATGCCCGCAGTCGACGCAGCGCAGAAACGACAGTGGCAGCCGTTTCATCGAGCGGGCCTCTGCTGCGCTTCTGGGCCAGGCGACAGTCGCCAGAGGCTGGTCGCCTCCGTCGTAAAACGGCACGGCGACGTGGTGTCCGCA
>JAYTRB010000060.1:0-3328 GCA_043746425.1 Planctomycetia bacterium | reverse complement strand
CGTGTATTCGCGTCAATCGCGGTCAGGTTTGTATTGACTCCGGCCGACGGCCGGTCAGACTCTTCTGGCTTGGGCGTCTCACGCGGATGATAGAACAGCGCCACGGGCACCATGAGGCCGGCGGTACATGCGAAGAGAGCCCATTGCCCGGCGCCAAAACCGGCGATCATGCGCGACAACACACCGTAAAGCCCCGCGGCGAGGAAGATGCCGATCCAGTTCACGAGGTTCATGGCGCCAATGACCCGGCCTTTCTGATCGCGCGGCGGCCGCCCCTGCAGGAAGACCTGCAAAGGCACCGAGAACAACCCCACAGCCGCGCCGGCGCCGAACAGAAACACTGATGCCAGCCCGTAGGCGAGCGTCTTGCGAATCGGCAGCATTCCAGCGATGGCGACCAGCGTCAACGCCAGGCAGATTCCCCAGGCACCCCAGGTCACGAGGCGGAAATTGGCCTTTTCGTGCGACAAAGCACCGGCCGCGGCGCAACCAAGTGCAATTCCCAGCGAAAGGAAGGCCAGCATCAGGCTGGTACGCTCATCGCTCAATTCGAGTTGAAACTTTCCGAACGCATTGATCGAAGGATGCACGATTCCGGCGAGCAGCCAGAACAGGGAATACATGAGGAGCGCAACCAGCAGTGGCCGATCCCGGCGAAAAACCGCCAGGGTCTCTCGGGAAACGGCGAGACTCGACAGGTGAAACTCAAGTCCTGGATGGGCGACCGGCGTTTTGCGCACCAGAATTGAGGTCGCCACCCCCATCACGGCCACTGCCAGGAAGGCTGCACTGAAACGCCAGTCATGCTGATCCCAAATGGGGAGCTTTACAAAACCGGCCGCTCCTACGCCAATGATGATCGCCAGAAACGTGGTCATGAGAAAAATGCCGTTGGCGAGCGGCAGATTTTTTTCGCGGACGATCTCAGGCAGAATTCCGTATTTGGCCGGTCCAAAGAACGCACTGTGCGTCCCCATGAGAAACAGCACGGCCAGCACCATTTCAAATTGATTCTGAAGCAGCGCCACCGCTCCCAGAAATACGATGCCAATTTCTGCAACCTTGCACAGCACGACGATCGTTCGCTTGCTTGTCCGGTCTGAGAGATAGCCCGCGAATCCTGAACCGAGAACGAAGGGCAGGGCAAACAGGGCCATCGCCAGATCCTGCAGGTCCACTTTGGAGTTCTCTCGCAGAGCCATGTCGGTGCAAACCAGCAGCGCCGCCTGCTTGTACAAGTTGTCGTTGAATGCCCCTAGAAACTGGGTGGCGGTCATCCCCCAGAACGATTTGTCGCCCCACAGTGATGCGGGAAGATGGGCGTCGTGTGCTTGCGGCGAGCCGGTCATGGCGTGCGTTCCTTGCGGCCAGCGGTGGCTTTCGGTCGTTTGAAAAGCGGCCTCAGTTCTGGGGTGCGGGGGATTGTACGTCGAGGCGCAGCATTCGTCATCCCTGAATCGGCGTCTCGCGGGGCAGGTTTCTACCCTTTCCTCGACGGTCGCGGCCGATCGGTGGGCTGGCGAGCCAGGGGGGATCAATCCCCGGTTTCATCGTGAAATGTGTGAGCTACCCTCGCTGGCCAGATTCGCATTCCCGAAAAACCCGGCGGGAGACGACGCCGAGTGAGTGTTTTCGCGACTGTCGCGGTGTGCTGGCTTGGTGGCGAGGAACCCCGCCCGGCGGGGGCGGGTACGCAACGCAAGCGCTCGCAGGCCGTCAAGACCGGCATATTCCGAACGTTCCCTACAAGATGCAAACCTGGAGAGGAACCGGCTGATGCCGCCTCATGCGGCCTGCACGGCATCCCGACAGAATACTGTATTCCACCCCGCATCGAGCGGTCATTGGATGCAATCATTCGTCACCTTGACCACGCCAAAAGCCGGCTGCTATACTGAAGTGCTACCCAAGGAAGGCGTCGCCGACCAGGGACAGACCGGCTCCAATTTGACAGGGAGCAATATTTATGCAACACCTGAACCGCCGACAATTTCTGGATCACTCGCTGCTGGCAGCGGGCGTGCTCTTCGCATTGCCACGGACAGGTTTTTCAGCGATTGCCCCTGGAGTAGAAACCGTCGCGGCCCCGCTGATCGCAGGTGAAGAGCGCAACGCGCAGCCCGACATCTGGGCGCTGGAGATCAATTTCAAGCCAATCCGCATGATTTCGGCAGAAATTACCGATCCAAAAACGGGAAAGACAAACAAAGAACTGGTCTGGTATCTGGCGTACCGGGCGCTGGTTCGCAGTACGTCGGGCCTGCCCGATTCCAAAGGCAAAACAGAAGATCGGCCGGACTTCGTTCCTGATTTCACATTGGTTGTCGACGGCCATCGCGGCATGACGGTCTATGAAGACCGCATTCTTCCAGAAGCGCAGGCGGCAATCAACAAACGCGAAAAGCACAATTACAAGAACTCTGTCGAAATCGTAGGTCCGCTTCCGAAAATCACTCCCGATCGCTCCAAGATCTGGAATTCACTCGACGGCGTCGCTACGTGGATCGGCATCGACCCGGACGCCGTTTTCATTACAATCTACATGTCGGGATTTTCAAACGGCTATAAGGTCTCCGAAGGTCCCGATAAGCAGGAAATTGTCACCCGGCGCACGCTGGTTCAGAAGTTCTGGCGTCCCGGTGACCGCTTCGATCAGCATGAAGACGAAATTCGCATTGCCGATCAAGCCGTGCTCCGAGATTGGCCGGGGCGCGTTAAGAAGGAAAATGAAGAACTAGAAAACAATCCACACTGGATTTATCGCTGAGGCGATTCGAGCGGGCGTCGCTACCCGGTAGCTTCGTTTGCCGAGTCGTCTCGATCCACCACTCATTTCGATCACCACTTATTTCGATCAATCGGAAAGGCATTTTCGGCAATGGCACATAAGAAGGGTCAGGGATCTACTCGCAACGGTCGTGATTCTCGCGCTCAGCGTCTGGGGGTCAAGAAATTCGGCGGCGAGAGCGTCATCCCCGGGAACATCATCATTCGTCAATGTGGTACGAAATGGCGTCCCGGCCGAAACGTCGGCTTGGGGAGCGACTACACAATCTTTGCGTTGATCGAAGGCAAGGTGTACTTCGATCAGGAAGGACGTCGCGTCAACGTCGCGGTCGCCGAACCGGCTGTCGCTGCCGAATCCCTGTAACAGTCACCGTTCGCGGCAGCCTCGACACACCGTAGCCAGACCGCTCGGTCGAATTACTCTCGGTCGAATTACGGTCGGTCGAATTGGTAAAGTGCGACCGCTCGAATGATGCGGTCGCAAACGGGCCAGCCCCGATCGACTGATTCAGGTGTCGCGACGATGCGTCGCGAGCCGCTG
>JAYTRB010000059.1:0-4887 GCA_043746425.1 Planctomycetia bacterium | reverse complement strand
GTTGCGCGACAGGCGAATGGCGAGCGTCAGGGCGTGAGTTGCAGTTTTCCGGCGGGCGTATGCTGTGCCAGGTCGGCAATCATGTCGCGGGTGGCGGCTTCGACCGACCGCTCCCATTCCGCAGGCGAAAAGCGGGCGGCGTACTCCTTCCGTTCATGGGCGAAGATGATGCCGCGTGAGCTGTTGACGACGGCCCCTGTTCCGTCTGCCGCGAAAGCCGAAGCCACGTCTTTCGCGCCGGCCCCCTGGGTTCCATAGCCGGGAATGAGAAACGGCACATGCGGCATCGACTGGCGCAGCACCGCCAGTTCCTGCGGGTAGGTGGCTCCCACCACGGCGCCGACAGCGCCGTAGACTTGGCCGTTCTGGGTCGCTTGAGCCAGTTCTTCGACAACGTCGGCGACATGATGGTACAGGGGTATGCCGTTACCATCGCGGATGTCTTGAAACGTCCCGGCCCCAGGGTTGCTTGTGCGGACAAGAACGTAAACCCCTGCGCCGCGCTCCACTGCCACGCGTACAAACGGTTCAAGTGTATCGCGCCCCAGATAGGGGTTGACGGTCAGTGCATCGGCCCCCCAGATCGCTGCCGATGGATCGTCTCCCGCGAGATAAGCCCGCGCATAGGCCTCTGCCGTCGTTCCAATATCTCCTCGCTTGGCATCGCAGATCACGATCAACCCTGCTCGGCGCGCCCTGCCGATGACCCGGGCAAGCGCAGCACAACCGGCTGGGCCCCATTCTTCGAAGAATGCGGACTGCGGCTTGACCACAGGTACCAGCGGCGCGACAATATCGATAATCCGGGAGCAGAATTCTTCATAGGCGCTGGCGACCGCCAGCGTCTGTTCGGAATGCAACTCCCTCGCCCGCGCGAGAATTTCCGATGGAAGTTGTCGCTCACGCGGGTCGAGGCCGACCGTAACCGGATTCCCTTTTTTCCGGATCGCCGCGGACAGTCGTTCGGCGAAGTGCGTCATTTTCTCCCCTGTTTTCCCATGCTATTTCGTGGCCGGCCGAATCCGGGAAATCGCTATTTTCCTGACGAACGTGAAGCAACTTCCGGTTCCGGAATTCCGTGGGCCGTTCCCTCAATCCGGACGATAGTCTTCCCAGCCTTTGCTTTCCAGACCATGAGAGGAGTTTCATCTATGGCGCCAGAAGCCTCTGAACCCCATCCGGCCGACGCCGCTTTGTCGCCGGCCCCCCCCGTGATGTCGGGCGCTCCCGCGATGCCAGGCACGACGGCAGGTACGCCCATCCCGACCGTCGAAGCTGAAGGGCTGCAGCCGATCTATGCGAATTTTGTCAAAGTCGGTCCTTCCCCCGAGGAACTCGTTCTCGATTTCGGCCTGAATTCCAACCTTCCCGGAGCGCCTGCCGTCCCGATCAAGATTTCCCAGCGACTGGTGATGAACTACTATACAGCCAAACGTCTGTGGGCTGTGCTGGGAATGTCGTTGCAGCGCCACGAACAGGCGTTCGGATTCGTGGAGACTGAAGTCAGTAAGCGCGTCGTCTCTCAGACCCAGCGCCCCGCCGCTCAATAACGCGGCAATGGTCTGTCTCGCGACTTGATGAATTGGCTCGCCGAAACCCGGTCCTCCCAGAGGACCGGGTTTTTCGTTGAGATCGGAATAGTCAGATCACCGACGCCACTTCTTGGGACTTCGCCTTGGCCTAAGCGCGGCGCAAGTCAAACTGCGTGATACACTTCTCGCAGAGTTCCTGAATTGCGTAACTGTCAAAAAGAGCGGCTCCATCCTGGTTGCCCTAAACAGCAGAGTGGTAACATCTTGAGTCGGCTGTCCGATGAGCGATTTGACGTCATGATATGCATGGCGTTGAATTAATGTGACATTATTTTCAGTTAAGCGTGCATTTTATTTCATAATATTTCATATTTTTGACTGATGATGATTGAAAGTGACAGGTTCTGACGACATACTTGGATGGAGATGAACGGAATCAAAAGGGAAATCTGAGCGTCACCATGCTTTTGGACCAACGTCGCCAGGAAATTTTAAGTCTTGTGGAGGCTGAGGGTTTTGTTTCATTACAACATTTGACCGGCCGCGCCGGAGTTAGCGAATCAACCGTCAGGCGTGATTTGGAATATCTTGAGAAGGTGGGACAAATCCGGCGGACGCGGGGCGGAGCAGCGTACGTCGGGGAATCGCTCACTCCACTTGACGAGCGGGCTGGGCAGGCTTTTCGTGAGAAGCAAGCGGTGGGACGTGCCGCTGCCGAATTGGTTCAGCCAGGGGAGGCAATTCTGCTGGATGGCGGAACGACGACACTCGAAGTGGCGCGGAATCTGGGCGGCAAGGCGCTGCAAGTGGTGACCAACTCGATTCCGGTCGTCAACCTGTTGGCCAGTCAACCGCAAATTGAACTGGTAGTCATTGGCGGATACCTCTATCCAAAAACTGGAGTTGCGTTAGGGCCCTTGGCGCTGGCCGCACTGTCGCAGATTCATGTCCGGCAGTTGTTCATGAGCGTGGGGGGAATTACGGAAAAAGGGCTCTACAACAGTAATGCTCTATTGGCCGATACCGAGCGAAGCATGCTTGCGGCGGCCGAAGAGGTCATTGTCGTGGCTGACAGCGGAAAATTTGGTCATTCGGCACTGGCCCATTTGTGCCCGCTCGACCGCGTAGATCGCATCGTCGTCGATGCGGGAATTTCGGAGGAATGGAAGCAGTTACTCCTCAACGCCGGCATCGCACTGACCATCGCAGAGGTTTGAAACATGACGCAACGAGCCAGTCTCTCAGGCTATAACCGCAACGACGTCGAACACGTCGTGCGCGATGTTCTCGTCAGGCATTTCGCATCCGTCCCCTCGGCAAAGCTGAAACCGAATCCTCTCGTCGTGAATATTTCGGCCAGGCACATCCATCTTTCTCCTGAACATCTCGAAACCCTTTTCGGCAAGGGGGCGCAGCTTGAGGTTCAGAAAGAATTGTATCAGGAAGGTTTTTTTGCCTCGAAGCAGACCGTGGCGGTCGTCGGCCCTCGTCGCAGGATGCTGCCTGAAGTGCGGGTTTTGGGGCCATGCCGTGGAGCTTCGCAGGTCGAACTATCGTTTACCGACGGAATCTCTCTGGGGATCGAATTACCCGTGCGTTGCAGCGGCGACCACCACGATTCGCCCGGATGCATTCTTGTCGGTCCCCAGGGAGTGGTCGAGTTGAGTTCCGGGGTGATTCGTGCGGAGCGGCATGTTCACATGGGCCCCGACGATCTTTCTTATTACGGCGTACATGACCACGACCGGATGCACCTGCGAATCGAATCAGAAGGCTGCACGACGGTGTTCGAAGATCTGCTGGTTCGGGCAGGTAAGAATATCAAGCTTGAAGTGCATCTCGATACCGACGAAGGAAATGCCGTGCATCTCGAAAAGGCGACGCGCGTCGAACTCGTCAAGCCGGCAGGGTGTGCGTGCAAAGGACATTAGCGAATATTTGGCAGTGTGTGGAATTTGATTTGACGGGCGGCAGCGTGTCTCCCGCGGTGTAGCGGAAACGATTTCTATTCGGAGAACTCAATCATGGCAAAGGCGATGGAAGCTCTGGGGATGGTCGAGACCAAAGGTCTCGTTGCGTTAATTGAAGCCAGCGACGCGATGCTGAAGGCGGCCAATGTGCAATTGGTTGGCTGGGAGAAGGTTGGCAGCGGGCTGGTGACGGTCTTCGTCGTCGGCGACGTCGCCGCGGTGAAGGCCGCCGTCGATGCGGGAGCCAGTGCCGCCAGCAAGATCGGCGAAGTCGTCAGCGTGCAGGTCATTCCCCGTCCGCACGAAGAGTTGGCAGCCGTGCTTCCTAAAGGTGGCAAGGGAGGCGCCGTCAGCTGACTTTAATTGGGGCCGCCCGGACTGGGCCCCGCGCGTAGCCGACGAAGTCATCGGCTTGCAGCCGGCGCAATTTGCGCCGGCCACGATTGGCCAGCGCCTCATTCATCGACACGAGGCGTGGCAACGACCGACACCATACTCAACTTCAGAAACGGCAGACACCATTATGAACGATGCCATCGGATTGATTGAAACCAAGGGGCTCGTGGCCCAGATCGAGGCCGCGGATGCCATGCTCAAGGCTGCAAACATTACGCTTGTCGGCCAGATTCAGATCGGCGGAGCGTATATCACAACCGTCGTGCGCGGCGACGTCGGATCGGTTCGGGCAGCAGTCGACGCTGGGGCGCAGGTTGCCAAGCAGGTCGGAGACCTGGTGAGCGCGCATGTGATTGCCCGTCCTGAAAAGGGAGTGCTCGAAGCTTTTTTCAAGAAATAGCCCGTTCTGACGGCGTGTTGCCGTCGGCGCCGGCTGCCGCAGGCCGGCGCGGGTTCAGGGAGGAGATCCAGAGTATGAAAATCCTTGTCGCCAACCTTGGTTCGACCAGCTTCAAGTACCGGCTGTTCGATCTTCCGGCAGAAACGCAATTGGCGCGCGGCGGCATCGACCGCATCGGCCAGTCTCCAAGCGCCTGCTTCGTGGAGATCGGCGGACACCGCGAAGAAGCGACGCTCGAGGTGCCCGATCATGCAGCGGCCGTGCGCATCTGCCTCGATCAACTGACGCATCCGCAGTGGGGATGTTTGAAATCAGTGTCCGACGTTTCGGCCATTGGCTTCAAGGCAGTCTTTGCCGGCAGGCTCTCTGGCGTGCGGATCGTCGACGACGGGTTGCTCGCCCGAATGGAAGAGCTTTCGGACATCGCCCCGGCGCATAACCCAATGTACGCCAAGGCAATGCGGCAACTTCAGTCGGCGTTTCCAGAAATCCCGCTTGTGGCCGCTCTCGAAACGGGCTTTCACGAGACGGTTCCCGAGGCCAATCGCTGCTATGCCGTCCCGTATGAGTGGAAAACAGAATATGAGGT
>JAYTRB010000058.1:0-3725 GCA_043746425.1 Planctomycetia bacterium | reverse complement strand
TTCCTCTACTCAATCATTCGGCGAATTTGATAGTTTGTCCACCCCAATTTTTCCTATTTTTCGCGAACTTCGTGGTTTGAGCCGTCAAACGAAAGGATCGAGGGCTTGTCGTCGATGACCGTTTCGATATGGACAGGACGTCGCCACAGCTTTTGCAGGTTTGCGAGCGTATCTTGTGCATAGTCCTGCTTGAGTTCGATTCCCTCGTACTGGTGGAGCAGGTACAACTCGCCGCGGTTCCGATAGTTTCCGTCCTTAACGAATATGAACGGCCGGCCGTGGTTCGTAAGGGCATCGAGGAGCTGTGTCTTGATGGCCGCGAATTCGCGCGACGCGATTTCGTAGTAGTTGGATGCCTCGTTGAACTTGTACTCGAAGAAGTTCTGTTTAACGCAGAATTCGGGGGTCAGAAACGTGTCGATGAAAGTGACATCGTTGTGAACCCGGCGGACTTCAAAGATTTTCTGTCGCCCCAGCCCCAACTGTTTGTCCCACTTCGCGCGCTCCAGCGCGTCTGTGCAGTCGTCGTATTCGGGGCCGAACTGACCTTTGTTCCAGCGGTCTTCGATGTCTTTGAGCAGTTCAATTCCCAGCTTGTACGGATTGAGTCGATTGCGGCTGGTCGCCATCGTGCCGCTGTGGTGGTCGGCGTAGTCGATCAACTCAGAATCGGTGAGACCGTGGCGAGTCATGATCTTGCTGTGCCAATAGCTGGCCCAACCCTCATTCATGATCTTCGTCTGCCCCTGCGGCGCAAAGTAATACGCCTCGTCACGAATGATCGACAGCACGTCGAGCTGCCATTCCTTCAAGGGGGCGTGATCGAGCAGAAACAACAGGACATCGCGCTGCGGCTCGTCAGGAAATGAGCGCATCCGTTCTTTTTCCTGCTCCTCTTTCTCGCGGGCCTCGACTTCGGCCCGCAAGACCTCGGGAGGATTGATGTACGATTCCATGTAGTCCTTCGAACGAAACCTCTTGGGCGAAATCTGCGGCCCATGCTCACGCTCGTTTTCGGGCACCAGCGCGCTGACGACGGGGTGCTCAACCGGCTCTTTGCGGCGAATGTGTGGTGAATAAATGTCGATCAGATCTTCGAGAGAGAGGCAGGCGTCAATGAACTGTTCCACCACCTCATAGCCAAACCGGTCGATGTACCGCGCCACACGGGCAGCGTCGTTTGCCATCTGGTCGAGCATGCGGCGGTTCGTTTGCGAGAACCAGGCATTGTTTTTGAAGAAATCACAGTGCCCGTACACGTGCGCAATGACCAGTTTCTGGTCGAGCATGGGGTTGCAGGCTAGGAGATAGGCGTAGCACGGGTCGGTGTTAATGACCATCTCGTAGATCTTCGACAGTCCATATGAGTAGCTTTTCGTCAGCTCCTCATACTGCGCCCCGAACCTCCAGTGCGGATAGCGCACGGGAAAGCCCCCATAGGCCGCCACCATGCTGATTTCGTCGTAGTCAAGAACTTCAAAAATCGTTTCAAAGAAGTCGAGTCCGTAATCTCGCGCCAAGCCTTCCATCTCTTGCTGAACGGCAGCGATCTCAGCGGGTAATGAGCGATGTGTCGAAAGGGAGGGCATGGAGCAGGCTTACCGTCCTTTTCCCAGAAACGTTTTGATCGAGTCGTAAATGGCTTCTTTACCGTCGATTTCTGAGAGAATCAGATTCTCATGCGAATCCTGGATGCGGCGCAGCTCGCGGATGTATTCACCCGAGCCGTACGGACTTTCAACCTGCCCGTAACAAAAGAGATTCGAGTGCGGGAGGATGTCCTGGGCCAACAGCTCAATACACGATTTGTTGTCTTCGCCCCAGTTATCGCCGTCCGAAAATTGAAAGCAGTAAATGTTCCATTCGGTGGGAGGGAAATTCTGCTGAATGACGTCGCGGGCCACCTTGTAGGCCGAGGAAATCCGCGTCCCGCCGCTCTCGCGCGTGTGATAGAACGTGTCTTCATCGACTTCCTTGGCGACCGCGTCGTGAATGATGTACCGCACATCGACGCCGTCGTACTGGCTTTGCAGCCAGGTGTCGATCCAGAAGGCCTCGATGCGGACAATCTCTTTCTGCTCGTCGGTCATTGAGCCAGAAACATCCATCAGGTAAATGATTGCGGCATTGGTTTCGGGCTGCGTCTTCGTTTTCCAGCTGCGGTACAGCCGGTCGTCGCGAGTGGGGACGATGACCGGTTTCACGGGGTCATAATCGTCTGAGGCGATGAGCCGCCGCAAGGCCCGCTTGTAAGTGCGGCGCATGTGGCGGAGCGATTCGGGGCCTGTTCGGCGGATGCTGCTGTATTTTTCCTTGTCAGTCGAGATCGTATTCTTACCCTTGGGCTCGATATGGGGAAGTTCCAATTCCTTTCCCAGCATTTCTGCCAGTTCCTCGAGCGAAACCTCGACCTCGCGAACATGGCCGCCGGGTTGATCGCCCGCCTCGCCCTGGCCGTCGCCGTCATCCTGCCCGCTGCCGATCGGGCTGCCCACGTCGCCTTCTCCCTGCCCGACTCCGCCTGAGCCCTTGTCGCCATGCCGGAAGTGGGGGATTTCGATATTCGGAATGGGGATGCTGACGTACTCGCGCCCCTGGCGGCCGATCATCTCACCGTGGGTAATATATTTCCGCAGATTCTGGCGGACCTTCCCGCGGACGATCTGCTTAAATCGCTGCTGGTCGTGATCAATGGCGCGGGCCATGTTTCAACTTTCTCGTTCCCTCGTTTGTAAAAAGCAACCGACACATCCTTTCTCGTTCCGACGCAGATCGCGGGAATAAGATCGCGATCAATTGTTGCTCTTGGCATCCCCCCGCGCGAAAATGCTGGCCACGTACTGCAAGACATCGGTCGCCGATTCTTCATCATAGCCGTAATCGCGGATCAGCCGTCCCTTGACGATGTCAATCTTTTCCTGCGTATCTTTGTCGACCACGTTCGACACGAGGCTGGTGAGTTTGATCGTATCTTTCTGATCTTCAAAAAGCTTGAGCTCGAGGGCCTTCTGCAAGCGTTCGTTCGTCTTGTAATTGAACGTCTTGCCGTCGAGCGACAAAGCGCCGATGTAGTTCATGATCTCGCGGCGGAAGTCGTCTTTGCGCGACTCAGGGATGTCGATCCGTTGCTCAATGGCACGCATCAGCCGTTCGTCAGGTTGCTCAGACTGCCCGGTGAATTTGTTTTTCACCTTTTCCTTCTGCGTGTAGGCCTTCACGTTGTCGATGTAATTCGAGCATAGCCGCGACAGGGCTTCTTCGTCGGCCGCGATCGCGCGCTGCACTTCGTTTTTGACGATATCGGTGTATTCGTTCTTAACCACCTGTATGAGCTGGCGATAAGCGTCGCGAACTTCTTCGCTGGGAATCAGTGAATGGTGCTTGAGCCCGTTCTCGAGCTCGTTGAGAACCATAAACGGGTTAAGGTTGCTCGATTTGGCGTTGGCGACCAGTGCGTTCGAAATTTTGTCCTGCACATACCTCGGAGAGATCCCGTGCATCCCTTCAGACTTCGCCTCGTTGCGAAGCTGGTCGACGT
Organism: Planctomycetia bacterium; assembly: GCA_043746425.1. Lineage (GTDB taxonomy): Bacteria > Planctomycetota > Planctomycetia > Planctomycetales > Planctomycetaceae > JACQFH01. The sequence continues at coordinate 187 of JAYTRB010000058.1, read as the reverse complement.
TGTCCTGCGTGAAGCCGGCCAAGGTCTTGCCGTTGTAGAGCTTGAGTTTCTGCAGCACAGTCAGCCCGGCGTTTTTAGGCTCTTCAAGGCGGGTCAACACGGCCCACATCGCCGCCATTTCGACGGTGTGCGGGGCAATGTGTTTGCCGCGCACCCGCCGGCTGTTGTAGTCCTTTTCATAGATGTT
>JAYTRB010000057.1:0-6923 GCA_043746425.1 Planctomycetia bacterium | reverse complement strand
ATCGGCGTGGCACATCTCAAGGCGGCGCTGGCGAACCCCGAACGGCAGATTATTCTCGACGCACTCGAGAGCAATGGCTGGAACCGTCAGAACACAGCCGAAATGCTCGGGATCAACCGCACAACCTTGTACAAGAAAATGAAAAAGTACGGGATTCAATTTGAGAAGCAGTTGATCGGGTAAGCGCACGTTCTCAATCGAATTTAACCGCACCCCGGCTGCTTTTAGAACAGCCGGGGTGTTGTCGCGCTCAGCCGGCGCCCACCCCGCGGTCGAGTTCCTGCATGTCGCGCATATAAAGGGCGAGCGTCGATTGCAGCGTTTCGCGGGCGATTGTCCACCGCGGATTGTCGTCGGTGTAGCGATTGCAGTGGTCGACCAGCAGTCGGTAGATGAATTTGAACAAGTGCCGTGGAACACGCAATCGTTCGAGGGTAGCGATAAGTTCTGCCTCCGAAACTGACTCGTCAAACAGATTGCGGAACGAGATGAGGGGGGTATTTGAATCGGCGCAGGCGCGGATCCGGTCATTGGCGACGTCGTACAGTGATTCACCCGTCCATTGCAGGGTCCGAATGAGATTCTGCTTGTCGAGCCGCGAGCGTTCAAAAAATTCGCGGTCTTCGCGGGCCAGAAAATAACTCACCTCGACCGGCAAAAGCAGCTTGAATCCGATGCCGGGGTGCTTAAGGAATTTATTATCGAACATCGGCCAGAGCAGGTCGCGCATCCTCTCGACAGACCCGTTGATTAAATGCGGCTCGTCGACGCGGTCGACGAGCACAAAGATGCCCGCATAACCGAGCGGTCGCAAGAGCGCCTGAAACTTGTTCAACGATTCATAGCGGTCGTCGCTGCGTTCCTTGTCGGGAACAGGCTGGTCGAGCAATTCGCGGCGTTCGAATCGCCCCAGAATCTGGCGCAGAAGATTTGGGTGATGGTCGATGACACGAACCTGTCGCGAGACGCGCCAGGCCTGCCAGAACAACCATCCCTGTCGCCAGAGCCACGGCAGCCAGCCGGCCAGCACGATAAACCACGGCTTCAGACTATCATAGAATTCCCGGAGTTCACCACGATAAGCCAGGGCCGCTATGGTGGTGGCCGTGACAGCGATTCCCAGGGCGCGGTCCCACTCGGCGCGCCAGGCCGAAAAGCGAAGCTTGCGTCGCAAAAGGTTCCAGCGTTGATTGCGCGGCATCGACAACGTTCGATCGTAAAAAGCCGCCAGCAGTAACAGGTCGCGGCGCTGCAATCGCGGCAGAGTCTCGATTTTTTCGGGATCGATCTGTTCGCCGGCCGCTGTACCAGGAGCGGCGGGATGCACAATGCGGTCGACCAGACGGGTGACGGCCAGCGTCAGAATGGCGTCCATGTGGTCCCACAGTCGCCACGAGTCGAGAACGCGCTCGGGGCGGCGGCTTCTGCCAAAAAGGCGGTCGCGGAAGCAGTCGAGAAACGGATTGAAATCGTCATATTCGACAACGAGGATGCGCTTGTAGGGATGCTCTTGATTGTAGCGGGCGACCTGGTCGACGATCTGCAGGCGCAGAGCCGTCTTGCCGCTTCCCTTTTCGCCGAAGACGACGGCCGTAGAAGGTTCTTCCGGGTTGCCGAAGATTTTGTCCCACGCGGGATGATAGGTGCCTTCGAGGCAATGTCGTTTGAAAACTTGATCGCTTTGGGCATCTTCCTGCCCGAAGGGGTTTTCCTTGATGCCATGGTGAGCTAGAAGCTGTTGAACTTTCATCGCCGTCCGAATCCTTCCCCAGAGTTGGCAACGCGTTGGTTGCAAACGTTCGATCGATTATTTCTAATTGGACACCGGGAATAAATCTCGCAAGTGCCGGATCATAAAGGTAGCGACAATTGCAATTGTCGAATCCGGAGTTCTGGTTTTACAAAGCTTAAAGTCTCTCTGAAAAGGTCTGTGCCATGAGTTTGTCCATGATTTTGAAAAAGGGCATGTCAGGAATCATCGTGGCGGCTGTCGCCGTTTGGCTGGCCGGCTGCAATGATACGTCGTCGACGCAGAAACCCTCGACAACGGGCGGGGCGTCGGGCAAACCGACCGGCAGCAGTGAGTCGAGTGCCGCAGGCAAGGGTGCCCCGGCCCACGCAGGCCAGGTGAATAAGGCCGAATCGCAGGCTGGCTCAACGACCGGCGAGGGAGCAGAAGTTCCCGAACCGGCGCCAGCAGACGGTGCTACGGCCGACGAAAAATCGGCTGGCGAAAAAGCGGACAGCGAATAGTGTATCGATCGGTGTCAAACCTGAGACCCCGGCCGACGACGGCCGGGGATTGTTGTTGATGCCGGGTCTGTTGTTGATGAAGGCCCGTCACGCAAACGCGGGAATGCCGGTAATGTCTTCTCCAAGAATTAACAGGTGCATGTCGTCGGTTCCCTCGTAGGTTTTGACGCTTTCGAGGTTGCACAGGTGGCGGAAGCATTGGTGCTCATCAAGGATTCCGACGCCGCCGAGAATGTCGCGGGTGGTGCGGGCAATCTCAAGAGCCATTGCGACATTGTTGCGCTTGGCCATCGAAATCTGGACGAATGTGGCCTGCCCGGCATCTTTAAGCTGCGCCAATCGCCACGCCAGAAGTTGGGCCTTGGTCAGTTCGGTGGCCATCAGCGCCAGTTTTCGCTGGACCAGTTGGAAGCCGGCGATTGGCTTGCCAAACTGAATTCTCTGGCCGGCATAGGTGCGGGCTTCATCGAAACAGGCCAAGGCCGCCCCCAAAACGCCCCAGGCGATTCCGTACCGGGCGTGATTCAGACATTGCAACGGCGATTTGAGGCCGCGTGATGCGGGAAGCAGGTTCTCGGCGGGAATGAGGCAGTTGGCAAATGCCAGCCGGCTCGTGTTTGCCGCCCTGAGCGACAGCTTGCCTTCGATTAATTCGGCTGAAAACCCCGGCCTTCCCCGTTCGACGAGAAACCCACGGATTGCTGCTGCGCTTCGCGGATCGACTCCCGCCTCGCCCTCGATTTTAGCCCACACAATTGCCACGTCGGCGACAGACCCCAAGCCGATCCACATTTTTTTACCGTTGAGGACATAACCGTCGGGCGTTTTTTTCGCAGTGGTGACCATGCCGGCCGGATTGGACCCAAAGTCTGGCTCGGTGAGCCCAAAGCAACCGAGCTTTGTACCGTCGGCCATGACGGGCAGCCAATGCTGTTTCTGTGCTTCGGAACCGAACATGTGAATGGCATTCATTGCCAGCGCCCCTTGCACCGAGGCGAATGTCCGCAAGCCGCTGTCACCCCGTTCGAGTTCCTGCATGATCAAGCCGTACTGCAACAGGCTCAGCCCCGCGCAGCCATAGCCCTTGATGTTTCCCCCGAAGGCGCCGAAGACCGCGATTTCACGGGCGACTGTCAGCGGAAAGGTTGCCCCTTCATAGTGCTCGGCAATCAAGGGCAGATAGCGGTTTTCGACCCATTCCCGCACGCGCGCCCGCAGAGCAATGTCGCCGGGCGAAAGCAGGCTGTCGAGCCCGTAGATGTCAAGGCCCTGAAAAGCTCGTTTTGCTCGGTTTTCGGGTGGTTTCGAACTGGAGACTGCCGGGCGATTTTCGGAATCTGAATTCTGGTTTTCGTTCGTCATCTGTCATTCGTCGTTTCGAGGTTCACCGATTACGTTAAATTCAGTCGCCATCTTCGAGCTGCGGCGGCAAGACGCGGGCCATTTCATTCAAGAACAGTCGGCGCAGAGCGTCGTAGCCCCGGTCATTGGGGTCTTCGAGATTGTCCCAATACCAGTAATGCGGATCGCGCGCGTCGTAATGCCGACGCCAAAATTTCAGGCAATGAATTCCATGTCCGAGAAAGCCGTCGTGCATATTGACGAGACTTACGTTCTTGCGCTTTTCGGCTGCCTGGGCGATAATCGCATTGTAGGCGGCGATGATTTTCAACCCGTCGGGCCATGCCGGGAGTCCGGCGTTTTCAACGTCGCCCTCGCCATCGGTCGGGTCGTAAATGTTGGCGATAAAGAAGTGGCAGCCGCCTGGGAACCGGGCGCTGATCTGGTCGAAAATCGCATCCAGCCGCGTTCTGAAATTATCGATCCACGGGCGCGCTTCTTCGAGCGCAGCCCCATACATCGCGCCTTCACGCGGGGGTGTGCGGCCATAATTATGAATGATGTCGTTTCCCCCGGTTGTCATCACAACCACGCCGAACGTCTCTTCCTCCTGCACCCCCAGCTTGGGAACGAGAATATCGAGGCACTCTTGCGATGTGCTACCCGACAATGCCAGGTTTCTGTGAATGAGATTGGGCAGCACTCGCGAGAGGCACTTTCCCTTCATGTCGGGAAACTCATCCGGTGGATTGGCAACCAGCCGATTAAAATAGCCCTTCGCAGCAGTCGTCGCCCCATAACCTTCAGTAACGCTGTCGCCGATGCCCACCAGCAAAACCTTGCGGTCGCTCCACGTTTCGTAATCGTTCTCGAATCGTTCGGCCGTGACGACTTCGCCGGCAGGTCCGCTGCCAACAGGCCGCGCGTACCAGAAATACCGATAGAACGAGGCGGCGCCGATAAAGGCCACGCCGATCGCGGCGAGGCAGACAAGGCGCCACGGCCGGCGCGGCGAGGGGCGCCTGTCGGACGGGGTTGGTGGAGGAGTCGATTCTGTTGTCGAAATCGTCATCGTCAATGACACTCTGAGGCTGGACTTCGCGCCCGCCGCGCGCCACACTAGACCCGGCTTTGAAGACGACTCACGCCTTCTCATCGCCATTCGGAAGAGGCGATAACGAGATGCATTCATAAACCGCTGTTGGACGGTTGAAGCATTCTACACAACTCACAGGGACAGAACACCGTGGAAACGATCAAACAGAGGCTGGGGCGGGGCGAAATTCTAATGGTGGCGGCGGTGGGACGGATCGTGCATCACAATCTGCTTCAGATGATCGGCATTCAAGGTGGCTTCCAGGCGATCTGGTTCGACTTGGAACACATGGATTTCCCGACAGAAAAGCTCGAAATCGGGGCGCTCGCCTGCCGCAGCCAGGGGATGGACAGCTTTGTCCGCCTGGCCGCGACCGACTACGCTGTCGTCACCCGCGCCCTCGAAGCCGGAACTGGTGGAATTATGGCGGCCCAGGTGCGCAGCGCGGCTGAAGCAGAGCAGGTCGTGAAATGGGCTAAGTTTCATCCGCGCGGCTATCGGGGGCTGAACACCGCTGGCTGGGATGCCCGCTTTGCGACGATTCCGCCCGTGAAGTTCGCCGAAGACTCGAATCGCGAGTCGTTCGTCGCGATTCAGATCGAAACGGTCGAGGCGCTCGACCAATGCGAGCAGATTGCGGCAATTGAAGGGGTCGATCTGCTCTTTCTGGGCCCGGCAGACATGAGTCAGAACCTGGGAGTGCTGGGCGATTTCATGAATCCGAAATGTCTGGCGGCTATCGACAAGATATCGGCCGCCTGCGCGAAGCACAAAAAGCCCTGGGGAGTGGTGCCGGTTAATCCTGAATATGCCGGGATGTGCGTCGAAAAGGGATGCCGCATGCTTTCGGTCGCCGCCGATGTGCGAATTATCAACCTGGGAATCGAGAGCGTGAAGCAGTCGTATGCGAAATATTTCGCGGCGAAACCTGGCTAAAGTCGTCGTACCGATTTCGGGACGTGCGACGGGCTCCTTCGCGCGCACAACCAATCGCGACTTACCTGCCAACCCGTCGCGATTTCGCAATACCACGTCGAAGGCATTCAGCCGCGATCTTCACGGCCCAGGGTACACCCTGCTTCCAGCGAACCGTGGGCTGAATACATTCAAAACCGCGATCGCCACTTCGCTGTTCCACTTCGCCTTTCCACCTCACGGTTGTAGACAGCTGCGCAGGTGCGGTTTTGCGGTTTGCAGAATGGCTTGAAACGAGGCTGGCAGCGAGCGGCTATACTGGCTTCAACACCACCATCGCGAGCGGAGGGATTCGCAAAGCGACGCTTTGCGGATGACCGTGCGCCGCGATCGGTTCGGAGTAAATGCCACCCATGTTGCCGATGTTTCCGCCTCCATAGACTTCGGCGTCGCTGTTGAGCAACTCAGAGTAAAAGCCGGCATGCGGGACGCCGATACGATAGTTATCGCGCGGAACAGGGGTGAAATTGAGCACGACGACGACAAAGTCTTCACGCCTCTTGGCGTAGCGGACGAAGGCATACACGCTGTTCTGCCAGTCGTCGCATTGAATCCATGCGAAGCCCTCGGCCTGCATGTCGAGCTCATGCAGGGCGCCGTGGCTCTTGTAAACTTCGTTGAGGTCGCGGACGAAACGCCGCAGGCCATCGTGAAACGTATGACCGAAAAGTCCCCAATCGAGTTCCTGATCGTGGTTCCACTCGTGCCATTGTCCGAATTCGCAGCCCATGAACAGCAGCTTCTTGCCGGGCATCGAGTACTGGTAAGCGTACAAGAGCCGCAGGTTGGCGAATTTCTGCCAGTAATCGCCGGGCATTTGCGAAAGAAGCGAACGCTTGCCGTGTACGACTTCGTCATGCGACAGAGGGAGAATGAAGTTCTCGGTAAAGGCATACACCATGCGGAATGAAAGTTCATTCTGGTGGTACTTGCGATGAATCGGGTCGAGAGCCATGTAGCGAAGAGTGTCGTTCATCCACCCCATGTCCCACTTCATCGAAAACCCGAGCCCCCCCGTGTAGACGGGACGTGATACACCTCCCCAGGCGGTCGATTCTTCGGCGATCGTCAAGATGCCGGGAAACTCGCCGAGCATGATCGTATTCATGTCTTTGAGGAACTGTACGGCTTCCAGATTTTCGCGGCCGCCGTAGCGATTTGGAATCCACTCGCCGGGCTTGCGGGAGTAGTCGAGGTACAGCATCGAGGCGACGGCATCGACGCGCAGGCCGTCGATGTGATAAACGTCGAGCCAGAA
>JAYTRB010000056.1:0-5523 GCA_043746425.1 Planctomycetia bacterium | reverse complement strand
TGAACCGGTTGCTTCTTCGCCACGCGCGGACAAATTGTGTCCGCGGCGATGTTGCGTTTGAAAAACGCGGGCTGGAACGGGAAGATGGCTTCTATCTCGGCTGCGCCGCGAGATTGTTGACGGATCTCCGCTTTCCGCAGCCTGCCCGGCAGGTTATGCTCGATGAGAGAGACAACCGTCTCGGGAACCATTCGACATGCGCTGGCCGATCCGCAATCAGATTCTTGTTCCGTTCGTGGCCGTTGTGCTGTTAACGGTAATGGCCATGTCAACCGTCGCGGCGGTACTGGCGGCCCGCAAGAGCGAGGCGCAGACACTGGGCCATTTGCAAAACGTCGTCGAAACCCTGGCGCACACGAGCGTGCCATACAACTCCCCCGTTCTGAAAAACATGCGGGGACTTTCGGGGGCGCATTTCGTCGCGTGCAACGCCCGCGGCGATATCATCGCTTCGACACTTCCTGAAAATGTGTCATTGCCGGCCGGCTTCGGCACAGGACTGGGGGGAGGGACGCTTGAATCACTGGCAGCCCAGCCGACGTTAACGGTTGACGATACCCGCTATTTTCTGGCGCGCATGAAACCTCGCAGTGACGCGAACGTTCGATCGTTATTTGTGTTGTACCCCGAGGCGAGCTGGAGCCGCGCGCGCTGGGAAGCCGCACTTCCTCCACTGGCGGTCGGCGGCGGGGCGATTTTGCTGAGCACGGTGGCCTCGGGGTGGCTCGCACAGCGATTCAGCCGCCGGATTCGCCTGTTGCAGGGGCAGGTTGCCGCGATCGCCGCTGGCAATTTTTGTGAAATCACGACCCCCAGCCGCCAGGACGAAATCCAGGAACTCGTGACGTCGGTCAACAGCCTTTCGGCCCAATTGCGGAAGATGCAAGACACCATGCGGCAGTCAGAACGAACCCGTCTGCTGGCACAGCTTGCAGGGGGCCTAGCGCACCAGTTGCGCAATGCGGTAACGGGGGCCCGTATGACATTGCAACTGCACCAGCGTCGCTGTGTTGTGTTGCCCGACGACAAGAGTCTGACGGTCGCGTTGCGACAACTGGCGCTCATGGAAACTCAACTTCGGGGCCTATTGTCACTCGGGAGGGGTGAACGCAGCCCAGCGGCAGTCTGCGATCCGGGTGAACTCCTGGAAGATGTCGCTGCGCTCTTGCAACCGATTTGCGAACATGCCCTGGTAAAACTCGAACGGGCAGTTGATACGACATGCGAATCGGTTCTGGCCGATGTTGAAAGTCTGCGGGCAGCGATCCTCAATCTGGTGACGAATGCCATCGAGGCTGCCGGCCCGGGGGGCGAGGTCATGTTGCGAACAGTCTCTGACAAGGGGATGACCGGTGTCGAAATCGCCGACAGCGGCAATGGCCCGCCGGCACAGGTTGCCGACACACTCTTTGAGCCTTTCGTCACCACCAAGCCCGAGGGAGTCGGGCTCGGCCTGGCTCTTGCGCGACAGGTGGCGCTCGACTATGGAGGTCGGCTGACCTGGAAACGCGAAGGGGTAACGACGATCTTTCGATTACTGCTGCCGATTGAAAACGTCGATTTGAATTCCGAGACTTTGGTGCCGATGGCATCGGCTGCGCCTCACCGCTAAACATTCTCGTCGCACGATTTGCATCTGCACTTTCACGATTGCACACCATGTCTTCTGTTCTCATCGTTGACGACGAACCTGCCATCTGCTGGGCCTTTCGCGAAGCGCTCACCGACGACGGCCATTTGGTCCGCGTCGTCTCTTCGGGAGAAGAGGCTCTACGCATCGCCGACGACGGTTGGCGGCCCGATGTGGTGATCATGGACGTGCGCTTGCCGGGTATCGACGGAATCACGGCGATGCGCGAATTGCAGGCACGGATCGGTACGACGCCTGTGGTGGTAATCACCGCCTTTGGAAGTCTTGAAATTGCCGTTCGCGCCCTCGAAGAGGGCGCCTTCGACTACCTCATCAAGCCTTTTGATCTCGATCAGGCAGTCGAAGTGCTCAGGCGGGCGCTGGCTTCAAAGGCAGACGCGGCGACTGGCGGCCAGGAGGCGAATGCCGCGACCGCACTGCCAAGGCATGCGCCCGACGCGATTATTGGAACTTCCGCGGTGATGCAGCAGATTTTCAAGCAGATCGCTCTGGTAGCGGCTTCGGATGTAGGCGTCTTGATCACCGGCGAAAGTGGCACCGGAAAGGAACTGGTGGCCCGCGCCATTCATCGCCATTCGCTACGCCGCAAGGGGCCGTTTGTACCCGTCAGCATTCCTGCCCTGAATCCCGGATTGATCGAGAGCGAGTTATTCGGGCACATCCGCGGATCGTTTACCGGCGCTTCCGCCGACCGGGCCGGTCTGTTTGAATTGGCGGCCGGCGGGACGGTGCTGCTCGACGAAATTGCAGACGTACCGGCGGCCCTGCAGGTCAAGCTCTTGCGCACAATCGAGCAACGCGAAATTCTGTCGGTGGGTGGGGCTTTGCCGCACGCCATCGATGTTCGCATTCTGGCGGCGACGAACCAGCCGATTCCCGAATTGATTGCCCGCGGCGCGTTTCGAGAAGATTTATACTTCCGGCTGGGAGTCTTCCAGATTCACCTGCCCCCCCTGCGCGACCGGAGCGAAGATGTGCCCGCTCTGGCCGAGCATTTTCTCAGCCAGATTCGCCCTTTGAAGGAAGACGCCGTGTGGCAGCTTTCAGAGGCAGCACGCGGCGAATTGTGCAGCCGGCCATGGGCCGGAAACGTGCGCGAGTTGCGAAACGTCATCGACCATGCGGCAATCGTCGCCCGCGGAGGAGAGATTCGCCCAGAGCACCTGCCCCCTCCTGCGCGATTGACGGCCGATGAGCCAGTTCCCGCAAGCGAGCGGGCCCGGAAACAGATCGCCGAATGGTCTGCCGACGAGGCGTTGCGACTCGGCGCCACCGACGACCCGCAACTCTACGAAGCTTTTCTCCAATTGGTCGAACCACCGCTTTTGGAAGCCGCGCTTCGACAATGTGAAGGAAATCGCGCCGCGGCGGCCCAGTTGCTCGGATTGCATCGGGCGACTCTACGGCAGAAAATGCGCCGCTACGGCATCTCAGACTAGCCGCGCCCCCCGCCGATCATGGGCTCACGGTCATTCGTCGTTCTCGCCCTTGCGCTTTGTGCGGTCTTCGACCAGCAAATCGTGGTGAACTCGGGCGACGTGCCACATATATCCGGGACCGCCGCGGGCTTTGATCCCCCACGGGATCTTGACAGCTTCTTCAAGGTGTTTTTCCGCCGATTCAAGCCGGCCTTCGACGAATTCATTGAGGCCGACGTAAAGCTCGGCGTAAAAGAGCCGTTTGCTGCGCTCTTCAGGGCTGATCTTTTCCTGCATGATCTGCCCGAGAACTTCATTGGCGGTTTTTTCGCCCGCGAACAGCCGGTAAACGTCGGGAAGGGGTTCGCGATCATCTTTTTCATATTTGAGGAGCCCTTCGCGCGCTTTCTCGCGGCCCAGCGCTTTCGATTGTGAGAGGTAGCGCCAGATGCCGTTCTCGCGATCGACCTGGTCGATCTGGTGATAACGCTCGAACTGCTTCGCTGCGTCGTTGTATCGACCGGCATAGAAATAGGCGATTCCCTTGCGCCAGTGGTCGGAATCGAGTTTGGGCCGCAACTCGACCATTTTCTCATAATCGGCGACCGCATCAGCGAATTTCGCGCGAAAGAAATTCGCATCTCCTCGCCGGGAGTAGAGTTCCACGTTCGTCGGCGCGTTTTCGATCTGCGCCGAGAGCCGGGCAATTTCTTCGTCAAAGCCGGAATTCCGTTTGTCATGCTCGTCATCGGTGGCGAGCACACACAGGTTCGGCATCGACAACCCAATGAGAATTGCCAGGAAACACTTTGGAACCAGCGTATTTGTCAACATTTCGCGAGAAAGTTTGTGCAAGACGACGCCGCTCCTTTGGCTCGAGTTCGTCGACAGCAAACCGTGGAATAACCAACCCGTGGTCTATTCGATGATTTCCTTAAACTCCCCGCCTGCCGTTTCGCGCACGTACCGCGGAACGGCATAGCCGGGCAATCTCCGGCGAAGCGCTGCGACCAGGCGCCGCCCGATCGCTTCGCTGACGTCAAAATGGGCGGCTCCCGCCACCCGGTCGAGCTGGTGCAGGTAATACGGAATTACACCCAGATCAACGAGCGCCTCGCACAATTCGGCCTGCACATCGGTCGAATCATTCACTCCTTTAAGCAGCACCGCCTGATTCAGCACGGTAACTCCCGAACGGACGAGGCGACGCAGGGCAGCGGCGCACGCCCCGGTGACTTCCTGTGGATGATTGGCGTGAACCACGACAATCGGCGTGGGCCCGACCTCCCGCAGGATTTCAATGAGCGGGTCAGTGACTCGTTCGGGAAGGACGATCGGCAACCGTGTGTGCAGACGCAACCGCGCCACGTGCCGAATCTCGGCGATTCGGCTGCACAGTGCCTTCAGCCGCGTGTCGGTCAGCATCAGAGGATCGCCGCCACTTAAGATCACTTCGTGCAGCGAGGTGTCGGCGGCAATGGTTTTGAAGGCTTCTTCCCAATCCGCCATGCGCCGCGGCTCATCCCCATAGGGGTAGTGCCGGCGAAAGCAGTAGCGGCAGTGAACGGCACAAGCCCCGGTGGTCACGAGTAGCGCGCGTCCCTTGTATTTGTGCAACAACCCCGGTGCCCGACGGGCGGCTGAGTCGCCGACAGGATCGACGACAAATCCTGGTGCCTCGGCCGCTTCGATTCCCAGCGGAAGCACCTGCGCCAAGAGCGGATCGTGCGGATCGCCGGCCCGCATTCGGGCGATGTAACTGCGGGGAACGAGCAACGGAAAAAGCTTCGCAGCCTGTCGGGCAGGCTCACGCCAGTCTTCGCTCAGACCCAGTAATTCAATGAGCTCGTCCGGATCGCAAATCGCTGTCGCCAGCCCCTGATGCCAATCCGCATCGGCTAATGCCGGTTGAATCGGGGTCGTTTCGGCCGCGGAAATGGAACTGGTAAAGAAAAATGTCATTTGATATGCTTCTTGCCGTTCACAGACCGCCCAAATTCGCTAATATTCGCCCCTCGCCGTGCGTGTCGGCCGGCGACCCGCTGATCGCGGCGACTACGTTTATCCTGCGAGTACAAGAGATCGACCAATGCCACAGATTAATGCCGGTGAGTTTCGCAAGGGAGTCAAAGTCGTCATCGAGGGCGACCCCTACGACATGCTGGAATGTAACTTCGTCAAGCCGGGAAAGGGGCAGGCCCTGTATAAGTGCCGTCTGCGAAATCTGTTGAAGAATACCATCATCGACAGAACCTACAAGAGCGGCGACGGATTGGAAGGCGCCGACGTGCGCAAGGGCGAAGGCCAGTTTCTGTATCGCGAACGCACCGATCTGGTCTTCATGGACCAGGAATCGTACGAACAGTACAACGTCCCTCAAGAAGTCATGGGCGAAGGAACGCGATGGCTGATGGACGGCATGGTCTGCGTGCTGATGTACTGGAACGATCGGAT
>JAYTRB010000055.1:0-5834 GCA_043746425.1 Planctomycetia bacterium | reverse complement strand
TTGGCAGGCCATTTGCGGCTGGGCAAACTCATCGCCCTTTATGCAGATAATAACGTCTCCCTCTCGGGGAGCACCGACCTGATTTTCACGGAAGACCGCCAAGCGCGCTTTGCAGCCTATGGCTGGCATACTCAGCGGGTCGAGAATGGCAATGACGTGGCCGCCGTCAGCGCGGCCATTGAGGCCGCAAGGGCGGACACGGACCGCCCTTCCTTCATCGACGTTCACACGCACATCGGCTTTGGCAGCCCCCACAAGCACGACATGTCGGCCGCACACGGCGAACCCTTGGGTGGAGAAGAAGTGCGCCTGACAAAAATGCATCTGGGTTGGCCAGTCGAACCCTCCTTCTATATCCCGCCAGAAGCAGTCGAACACTTCCGCGAGTTCGCCGATCGTGGCGCGGCGCGGCAGGCTGAATGGGAATCGCAGTTCCTGGCTTATATGGCCGATTACCCCGACCTGGCCGCCGAGTTTAAGCGGATCATTCAGCGACAACTCCTCGAGGGCTGGGAGCGTAACCTGCCCGCATTTCGGGCAGAGGATGGTCCCCTGGCCACGCGGGTCGCTTCTGGAAAGGTGCTTAACGCCCTCGCGCAGCACCTGCCCGAGATGATGGGCGGCGACGCAGATCTGGCTCCCAGCACGCACACTTTCATCGAAGGCAGCGACAACTTCGAACCCGAAAGCAGGGCCGGCCGCAATTTGCGTTTTGGAGTTCGGGAACATGCCATGGGGGCAATCCTCAATGGCATGGCTCTGCACCGGGGATTCATTCCGTATGGTGCCACGTTCCTGATCTTCAGCGACTACATGCGGCCGCCGATGCGGCTGGCGGCCATGAACGGCCTGCCGGTGATCTACGTTTTCACCCACGACAGTATCGCCATGGGCGAAGATGGGCCCACGCATCAGCCGGTTGAACAATTGCTGGGCCTGCGCTCGGTGCCCGGCCTGACTGTCATCCGGCCAGCGGATGCCAACGAAACTGCCGCCGCGTGGCGGATTGCCGTTACGTGCCGGAATGCCCCCACGGCTCTCATCTTGACCCGACAGAAGCTCCCCGTGCTCGACCTGCATCGCTATCCAGCCATTTCGGCGGGGGTGCCGCACGGAGGTTACATCCTCGCCGATGCTGGCGAAGGTACTCGGCCCGACGTCGTCCTGATCGCGACTGGCTCGGAGGTGCATTTGGCTCTGAATGCCCGCGACCGCCTGGCAATCGAAGGGCTGAAAGCCCGTGTCGTAAGCTTGCCATGCTGGAGCCTTTTCAAGGTGCAGCCCGAATCGTACAGGAATCAGGTATTGGCAGAGGGTGTGCCTTCGCTGTCGATTGAGGCGGGCGAGACTTTGGGCTGGAACTCATATCTTGGTCCTGCCGCATCCGTCATAGGGGTCGATCGCTACGGCGCGTCGGCCCCGGGCGAGACCGTAATGCGCGAATATGGTTTCACTGTCGAAAACGTGTGCCAACAGGTACATGTCCTTCTCCACGAAAGGAAGGGCGAGTGATGACGCGGATCGGAATTGCTGCCGACCACGAAGGATTTGCTCTCAAGGAAGAAATATCGGCCGCGTTAAAGGCGGCGGGATACGAAACGGTAGACTTCGGTGCCCACGATTTGACCCCCGATGACGACTACCCCGATTATGTTGTGCCCCTGGCCGATGCAGTGGCCCATGGAAATGTGGCGCGAGGAATCGCCATTTGCGGAAGCGGCGTGGGGGCGTCCATCGCAGCCAACAAGGTTAATGGTGCGCGGGCGGGACTGTGCCATGACCATTTCTCGGCCCACCAAGGAGTGGAAGACGACGACATGAACATGCTTTGCCTGGGCAGCGGCGTCGTCGGCCCCGCCATGGCATGGGAATTGACAAAAACCTTTCTGGCCGCGCGCTTCAGCGGAGCCGAACGACACCGGCGGCGCCTCTCCAAAGTGGCGGCGCTCGAGAATTCAGAAGGCAAGAAACAGGAATCACCTTTATGAACGATTCTTGATTTAAAGCGACAAAACCGACAACTTGAGAAACCACAAGGGTTCGGGTTTCAAAAAGGTCACGTGCAGCACGAGCAGATAATCCCCTCACTTCTCTTGCCTTCAGAGTTCTGAATGTTAGAATCACGTCGAGCGGGGCGGTGTGTCGCAACGTGATGGCCACCTCTCAGCGTTGTCGGATGACTGAATAAAGAGCAAGCTGGCTGGTCTGATTTTGGACTTGGGCTAGAGAGCTCGTTAAGAAGTAAGCCGGCGTGGTGGAATGCCTCATGGTATTCCACCACGCCGGTTTTTTTTATTCCTCGACTCTCGCGTTGTTCAGAATCGAACTTCCGATGAACTGTGTCGCGCAATGCGTGAAATCGCGGTAATAAATGTCAACTTCATTCGGGTTGCCCACGAGATACAAGGCCAGATGGAACGCAATATAGATCTCCTCAGTCAGCCGCAAGTGACGACAAGATTGATCGATGCCGAACCAGCCGCTGCAGGTGTGGCATCCCTCTGACATGAGACGGACATCATCATGCAACTGTTGCTTATCTCCGGCGTCTACGACAGTGCCATGGATCACCTTGGCCCGACGGTCGGCGGGTTGGTATCGCGCGCTCAGCGGGGAGTTCGACTGCTATCGGGCAGGTTAGATTTGCACCTCTTTGTCCAGCCTGGAAGTTCAAAACTGGTTCTCTTTTAGCGTGGCAATCAATATGCAAAGTGAACCGAAACCTGGATCCGCCGCGAACGAATCCGTTTGGGCGGCTACCGCAAAGATGCCGGCCTGCTCTTCGCTTAAGGAAAACACTACCGCCGACGTTTGTATCGTCGGTGCGGGCATTGCCGGCCTGACCACCGCGTACCTTCTCACACAAGCGGGTAAATCCGTGGTCACTCTCGACGATGGCCCCTTGGCCGGTGGTGCGACGCAAGTTACCACCGCCCACCTGTCGAATGCGCTGGATGACCGCTATTTCGTGATTGAGCGTCTGCACGGCGAAGAGGGCGCGCGCCTCGCGGCAGAAAGTCACACGCTGGCAATTGATCGCGTCGACGCGATTGTGAAGCGAGAGAAGATTGATTGCGATTTCGAGCGTCTCGACGGCTATTTGTTCCTCCCCCCCGGTGAGAATGTGGAATTCCTGGATCGCGAGTTGGCGGCCGCTCACCGGGCTGGTCTCAATGACGTGAAAAAGCTGCAGCGCGCTCCGCTGCAGTCATTTGACACGGGGCCTTGCCTGCGTTTTCCCAATCAGGGCCAGTTTCATCCGCTGAAGTATCTGGCGGGAATAGCTAAGGCGATTGAGCGCGACGGCGGAAGACTATTCACCGAGACTCATGCCGATCAAATCGCAGGCGGCGCGCCGGCCCAGGTCAAAGCTGGCAATCATGTCATAACCGCCGGCGCAGTCGTCGTGGCAACGAATGCGCCAATCAACGACCTGGTCGTCATTCAGACCAAGCAGGCCCCGTATATCACCTACGGGATTGGCGCGAGAGTGCCTCGCGACTCAGTGGCGAAGGCCCTCTACTGGGATACCCTCGACCCCTATCATTATATTCGGCTTCATCACTTGAACGACGGCGGAACCATCATAAACGAACCGCACTCGGGCGATCTGCTGATCGTCGGCGGCGAAGACCACAAGACGGGACAGGCGACCGACGCTCAAGAACGGCATGCCCGCCTCGAGGCCTGGGCTCGCGAGCGATTCCCGATGATGGGGCAGGTCGAGTTCACCTGGGCCGGCCAAGTCATGGAGACGATTGATGGTCTGGCGTTCATCGGCCGAAATCCACTCGACAAGGACAACGTTTTTGTCGTGACGGGCGATTCCGGCATGGGGATGACGCACGGCACGATCGCTGGCATTCTGTTGACTGACCTCATCCTGGGTCGAGAGAACACCTGGGCAAAACTGTATGATCCTTCGCGCAAGACGCTCAGGGCCGCCGGCGAGTACGCTCAGCGAGCACTCAATATGGCCGTCCAATATACTGACTGGATAACCGGCGGCGACGTGAGTTCGGCTGATGAAATCGCCCCGAACAGCGGTGCCGTACTCCGCCGTGGGCTGACGAAGGTAGCGCTGTATCGCGATGAGAAGCGCGCGTTACATGCCTATTCCGCCGTCTGCCCGCACCTGGGTTGCATCATTGACTGGAACGCGACTGAAAAAACCTGGGACTGCGCGTGCCATGGCTCGCGATTCGAAAAACGCGGCGACGTGATCAATGGTCCCGCCAACAAGGGATTGGTCCCCATGGAAAGCACACCACAGCCGTGATTCAAATTAAACGCGTTTACAACAAGCCTTCCCGAAAGGATGGCTTGCGAATCCTGGTCGATCGCCTGTGGCCGCGCGGCCTGACAAAAGAGCGTGCGGCTGTGAAATTGTGGCTGAAGGACGTGGCGCCGAGCACCGCATTGCGCAAGTGGTTTGGTCACGACCCGGCCAAATGGAAGCAGTTTGAAGTGCGCTACCGTAAGGAACTTCGAGAACAGAAAGACGCCCTCAACCTGCTGAAGGAAAAGAGCTTAGCGCATACGGTTACTCTGGTGTACGGTGCTCGGGATGAGGAGCACAACGAGGCGCTGGTTTTGAAAAAGATCATCGAACGCCGCAGAACAAAAGGTCACGGATGAATCCGGCAGTTCGTCAGTCCTTCATTCGTCTGAGATGACCATGCACATCCGGCTCAACACACTCCTCTTGATTGTATCGCCGCTGCTGCTGCTGGTGGCAGCGGCCTACATTCAATGGGGCACGGTCGGACTTCCGCCGGTGTCGTCCGGGGTCGGTCTGGCAGCCGAAACAGCCACAGAGCCGTATGGCTTCCCGGCTTGGCTGCGCATTACCCACTTTGTCAATTTCCTGTTCCTGGTTCTACTCATTCGGAGTGGCCTGCAGATCCTGGCAGACCACCCCCGTCTCTATTCAAACGTGCATTGCACCCCTGGCACCGAGTGGCTTCGACTCACGCCGATCGAGGTGCCAAAGGATCGCGTCTGGACGGCTAAAGACGATTCAAGGCATCTTTCCCCATGGATCGGCCTGCCGGGTTATCGGCATACGGTCGGCATGGCCCGGCACTGGCACTTCCTGAGCGTCCTGTTTTGGGTGGGCAATGGCATTGCGTTTGTACTGCTGCTGCTCGTCACCGGGCAGTGGAAGCGCCTGGTGCCTACTTCGTGGCAGATCGTGCCCGATGCCTGGGCCGCCTTCGTCCACTATGCCACGCTCCACCTGCCGCCTGAGCCAGACGGCTTCTTCCGCTACAATGCGCTCCAGCAGTTGTCGTACTTTACAGTCGTATTTGTTCTGGCCCCCCTGGCGCTGTTGACCGGTCCCTCGATGTCACCCGCGTTCACGGCCCGGTTTGCGTGGTATCCGAGACTTCCCGGCAACCGGCAGATCGGCCGGTCGCTGCACTTCCTCGTTATGTGTGCCTTCCTCGCGTTCGTGTTTATGCACGTGACGATGGTCGCTCTCACCGGGTTCGTCAGAAACATGAACCATATTGTGGTGGGCAGCAATGATGCGAGTCCTGTTGGCCTCGTCCTGGGCCTGCTGGGGATCGGCACAGTCTTTTTTATCAACGTGTTCGCCAATTGGGCGGCATGGAAACACCCCCGAGCCGTGCAACACGCCGCCAAGGCAATCGTCCGGCCGTTCATGGGGTTCCTGCTCGACAATCCCGCACCACTGGCTGAGTTCCGTCGCGAAGACGTGTCTCCCTTCTTCTGGGTCAACGGCAACATGCCCGTTGGCGATGAATGGAAAGCGCTGGCCGCCGATGATTTCAGAAATTACCGACTCAAGGTCACGGGCCTGGTCGAGA
>JAYTRB010000054.1:0-1741 GCA_043746425.1 Planctomycetia bacterium | reverse complement strand
TTAAGTGTAACGGCTTTCATTCAAAAATGCAGCCGGATTCTTGCGAGTGACCGCGTTTCTCTTCAATCACTTCCTGCGGGCTCGGCGGTGTATAACATGATCGATCCGCAGGCCAGCACTGGCGGCGATGCCCACCCGCCGCAGCCAGCGTCACGCGTTCTTCCCGCCGAAGACGTGTTTCTCGAAACGCCGGCGGCGCCCGTCTTACTTCCCCCCTTGGCGGTCGCGCATTCACCCGCCACTCGGCCGCTGCGCATCGGCCCGGGAATCTGCGAAGCCATTGGCTGGATGTTCGGAATGCATGTCATTCAGACAATGGCCTTTTTCGCAGGGAGCGCGATTCTGGCCATCGCGTTCTTGACGTCGATCGATGGCGATGCCCTGCAGCAGCGATTGGCCAGTCTCTCTGACCCGGTCGAGCTCGTCTCAGTCTCTGAAGCGTTCTTTGCCGAACACCTCATTTTCCTGGCCGCCATGACTCAGGCGGCAACCCTGGTATTCGCAGTGGCAGCCATCAGACTCCGGCTGGGGCGAAAGGCTGTTTCGCGGCTGGGATGGCAGCCCCCCGCGGCCGGTCATTGCCTGCTGGTGGTGCTGATGATGGTTCCTCTGCAGCTCGTTTGCGGCGAACTGCAACACCAACTTTCGAATTTGATGCCCGGGCCGGCCCAACAGTTCGCCGAAACAATGCAAGAGCTGGCGAAGGCCCCCCTGCCATTGCTCATCCTGCTGATCGCCGTGGCTCCGGCGTTCGCCGAAGAACTGCTGTTCCGCGGTTTGATCGGGCGCGGGCTGGTGGCGCGGCGGGGCCTCGTTCGAGGTGTGCTCATCACGTCGCTGCTGTTTGGGGTGGTTCATGTCAATCCGGGGCAGGCGATCGCTGTCATTCCGATTGGCATTGCGTTGCATTTCGTGTACCTTACGACGCGCAGTTTCTGGGCGCCTGTCACGCTGCATTTCCTGAACAACGCCTTTGCTGCGGTGGCCCTCAAGATGGGAGAAGATTTTCCTCTGGCACAACTCATCGAAGGAGATGTTGCGGTGCCTCTGCCCGTGCTGACGGCTTCGGTGGCCACAATTACCGCGATCGGGCTTTTGCTTTGGCAGACGCGGGTGCAATTTGTGCTCGCAGACGGATCGGCGTGGAGCGCGGGCTATGCCGATTCCGATATGCCCCCCTCGGAGCTGGGGGCCATTGCTGTGCGGCAGAACCCGCGGCTGCTGCTTTTGGCGGGAAGTACGCTCAATTCGCTGGGATTTTTCGCCGTCTTGAAGCTGGCGATGGCATAGTATTTCTGCCTTCTGCTGCCGGTTTGGCCTCTCCCTTCGCTCGTCAGCCCTCGGCCGACCACGCAGAAGAGCAGGGGGGTTGAAAACGACCTCGCGGTCGCATTCAAGTCGCGGTTTTTTGGCGTCACGAATTCATGGCCCTGATTGGACGCGGAGGATTTACGACCAGGCGGAACGCATGGTCGCTGAGGGCCGTGGAGTCGATGGAACCGATCAGATCGTCGGTGAATTTCAAGAATGCATCGCCACGCCTGAGTTGCTGCCGCGATTCGAGTTCGACTTGATTTCGTCTCACCATGAATTCATTGATGAAACAGGCCAGAATCCAAGGTTAACCCAACTTCCCTGTAGTGGTCCAGCGAGTTTTCCGAGATGACAAGGTTTTCGTAACACGAGACTCAATCGTCGGTTATGCTGGATTCCGTCATCTCCGGAGTCAGCCTGTCAGAAT
>JAYTRB010000053.1:0-1519 GCA_043746425.1 Planctomycetia bacterium | reverse complement strand
CGAGCTTTTGCCAGTGCTTCGTTTTCTCTCCGGTGAGGATCAGCCGGTAAGGAAACCGGCCTTCCGCGCACAACGCTGCCACTGAGTGAAAGAGCAACTCGTGGTTCTTATGCGGTCGCGTCACCGCGGGATAATAGAGGTACGGCCCGGCGATGCCTTCGTACGGCAAGATGCATCGGGCATCGAGTTCACGAATGCCATGCGGCACAATCGAAATGCGATCGGCGGCGGCGGGAACGTAATCGACAATTGTGCGGCGCGCGCTTACTGACGCCGTCAGGATGTGATCGGCACTGGCGATGGCCGCGGGGTAGCTGCGGTTGCGGAACCAGCGCTGCAGCGCATTGCAGTAATCGGGAAAGGTCAGGTGGTACAAATCGTGAGTGACCAGCACCGAGGGGCACGACACCGACTTCGGAAACATCGACTGTTGGGGATAAAGGATGACGTCGGGCTGCGTTCGGGCGATGGCGGCCTCAATCGACCGGGCATGAAACGTACCGGCCGCCGTTTCCAGAAAACGCAGACCGCAGATCTGTGCGGTGGTGTACGGTACGGCGACGACTTCCAGCGGCGAATCGACGAAATGCCGCGCCACATCGCGACTGGTCACGAGACTGATGCGTTCATTCTTCGCGACGCCGGGAAGGTGGCCGATCAGTTCGCGCAGGTAGGTTTCGGTTCCCCCGATTTTTCCCGGCCTGAAGTTGAGAAGATTGATGAGAATGCGCATGGCACCCTGTACCGCACCGGCCAAATCCCGTCAATACGGCATTGGACTTGACAAAAAGCGAATACTGCCATAAGACCCAAGTGCTTTTGAGTCAGAAATGGCCTTTGATTCAGAAAGACCGGGGAGTCAGAAATGACCTGGGTCGCACGAAGCCCGACAAGGTTTCTGCGACCAAGGCAGATGACTTGCCCGATGCTTAAGAATTCGGCCGCGGTGGTGTGGTCGTAGAGTAGTGGTGTTTTCGTAGAGTTCAGATAAGGACATCGACCCGATCGGGGGAAAGGATTCCCGGCGAGAATGACCCAGAGACGCAAGATCTGGCCGCTCAGTGAACTGGCGGGCGAACTCGAACGCTGCCGGCACAAGAATCTGCGTGTCGTGCAGTGTCATGGCGTATTCGACCTGCTGCACATTGGGCACATCCGGCATTTCGAGCAGGCTCGGCGGCAGGGAGACCTGCTGGTCATCACGGTAACTCCCGATCGTTTCGTCAATAAGGGTGCGAATCGTCCGGCGTTTCCTCAGGACTTGCGCATCGAGGTGATCGCCGCGCTCGACTGCGTCGACTATGTCGCGATCAACGAATGGCCCACGGCGGTCGAAACGATTCGCCTGTTGAAGCCCGACATCTTCGCCAAGGGAAGCGAATTCAAGACAGGCAAAGACACCACGGGACACGTGTTGCTGGAGCAGGAAACGGTTCGGCAGGCGGGCGGAAGAATGGTGTTCACTGAAGACATCACTTTCAGTTCGTCGGCGCTCATCAATCAATACGTGGCGGCGTAC
>JAYTRB010000052.1:0-3156 GCA_043746425.1 Planctomycetia bacterium | reverse complement strand
TCCCAGGTAAGTGTTCCCAGAAGGGTTGCGACGAAACACTGCAAGAGCAGAATCAAATCTTTTCCCAGGCTCAGGTTTTTGGAATAAGCGGCGTCGACTTTGAGTTTTTCTGGCAGAATGTGGTCGATATAATACGTCTCGATATTGCGACAGGCCGGCGGATAGAGCTCAGACTCATTACGGTACCGGAGCTGATTGGGGCCGACAAGCCCCGGTTTGACCGATAGCACGTCATTCCACTCAGCAGGATATTGATCGACGAATTTTGGCAGCTCGGGCCGAGGTCCTACAATGCTCATTTGTCCGAAGAAGACATTAATGAGCTGCGGCAGTTCGTCGAGTTTCGTGCGTTCGAGTAATCTTCCGATGCGCGCCAGTCGAACGTCGTGACGTTTGGTCAGGCTGGGGCCGGGCTGTGTCAAGCCGGCATGCATCTTTCGAAACTTCCAAATCAGAAACCGGCGGCGGTGCAAGCCGACGCGCTCCTGCAGGAAGAACACCGGCCCGGAAGAATCCAATTTGATCGCGATCGCGATCACAATAAAGAGCGGAAACGTCAGGATGATGCCAGCCACGGCAATCAGCAGGTCACAAAATCGTTTGCAGTGTCGCGTTAAGGGGCGGATTTGCAGATATCGGGCCGAACGCGGGTGCAGGTAACTGGCCGGCTTCGAATAGGATATAACAATCGTGCGACTGAGCCGGCCGATCATGCCTGTTTATCCCGGAATCGAAATGGAAGACGTTTGGATTGTGCCGCAACGCGGCGAGGATCCAGAAGCTCGCCATATCTGAAAACGCTAGCCGCTTGCTCGACCGAATCGGGTCGCTGCTCGCTTGTACCAACCCGCGAGGGCTTGTCGAACCGGCGCGGCGGGTGCGGCGGGCTCGATGTGGCAACCTTGGGCGATTGCCCGTGGATTACTGATAAATACGGAGTGGGCTACCTCTGCGCCGGCCAAACGTTCTACGGCCGCAAAAGCCTCGCGCAAAAAGGGTGGCCGTCGGGAAGTGTCATGTGCATCCGTCGCGACCAGGTGAACAAGATTCTCTCGCACCAGGTCGAGGGCGACCTTTTGGGCTAACGACCCGAATTGACGGGTGACACTCCCCGCAGTGATCTGCACTAAACCGCCCTGTTCGACCCAACGACGAACAAAGTCCAGACTCTGGTCAGAACTGTGGTTGCGTTCAGGATGGGTCAGAATACAGACGATCCCTTGGCGGCGGAATCGATTGATCAACGTCCCGAGCGACAGGGAAAGTTCGGGAGGGATTTCGAGAAGGAGGTGTGCGAAGTGATCGCCCAGCGTCAGCACGTTTCGTCGGTCCACCAACTCGAATAAATCATCGCGAATGCGGACATCCGCGCCAGGCAGGATGGTCAATGGAATCTGCGCCAAATCGAGCCGAAGTTGGGCTTCGTGTGCCAGGCTGCGGATACAAGAGGCCGTATTCGCGTGGAAACGGCCCAGCTGGTGTGGCGTAGCAATGACCGTATCGATTCCTTCCGCGACCGCCAGTCGCGCCATCGCCAGCGTCCCCTCCCAATCTCGTGGACCATCGTCGATCCCCGGTAAAAAGTGGCAGTGTATATCAGTAAAGCCCATGACTGCCCTCCTTTATCGGCGATCTTTGAAGAGTGCGGTTTCCAGGCTGAGCACCTCGGGCTGAGTCGGAAAGGTCTTTCGGAGTTGTTGCAAATGTTCGAGAGATTCCTCCCGTTTTCCGTGCTCCAGCAGCCAGTGTGCGAGGTGCACACGGTACGTAAATTGTGAAGGTGTTAAGATCACTGTCCGTTTCAGGCATCTTTCCGCTTCCTCGGGAAGCTGCGCTCCGACGAAGAAGTGATGCAGAGAGTTCCAGGCGGCAGGTTCCCTGCACTGGACTGTGTCGGCTTCGACCAGCTGTCGTGCATGCCTGGCCAGGAACTGCGTTTCGGCAACTTGCTCGTGAGCGATCGGTTGCCGCGCCAGCCATTCCAGACCGCCGAAATCGACTGGAATGAGATTCACAATCTCTGATGGCGCCAGTACCGGGCCTAAAACGGGCAACAACTGCCATTCGCAGGCGGGTGCAATCTCGCAAGCTCGTCGCCAGTATTGTCCGGCTGCCTTAAGATCACCCTCAGCGCAATGTTGCGTTCCCACTTGAAGCCATACGAGAGGGTCATTTGGCCGGACTAGAAGCGCCTGCCGACGAAACGGTACCGGATCGGGATTGGCAGGGTTCTTCAGAAACGATAATTCCGCCAATCGCAGATACGTGAGACCCAGCAGCGGGCAGCAACGCACAGCTTCTCGAAAGTGGTTCCGGGACTGTTCCAGAAGCTTCCAATCGCAACCAAAGGTGTCATCGATCCAGGCGGCAGCGACGGGCGGACTGGTGATCTGCTGTTCCTTGAGTGACAGCTCTAACTCAATGAGCGTCAAACGATCTTGCGCCGAACGAGATTGATTCAGAGATCGTTCTTGGTTAAGCAGACCTAAGCGATAATGATGGTCTGGGTCTGCTGTGCCGAGGCGGCACGCTGTGGTGAGACAATGCCATTGCTCGTTGACGCGATTTGGCGGAGGAGTATTCGCAACTTTCTCTTCTGACGGCAGCAATCGGTAATAGGCATTCCAGGCGAACTCGATCCTTACCAGATTCATGAAATGACCGGCGATGACAACCGCCATGAAAACCCAAGCGCCCGTCAACGAGCAGCCCCAAACCCAGCGTCCCAAATTGCTCGGGTTGAGCCGTGGACGCGTAAGCAGCGGCGATCGTTTGTCGACCGAAACGCGCAATTGATACAAGCGGCATGCAAGGGCGGCTAAAACTGAGACAGCGGCCGCGTACGCGGGCACATACCAGACAAAGTCGACAAATCCCTGTACTAATGCTGCAAGCAAGCTGGCAGCGATTCCAATCGAGCACGCCGACGCCTCGGTCACGGCGGTCTGGCCAACAACCGGCAGTTTCCTGAAACTCCACCAGCCGCCGCACAGTATGGCTCCTGCCAGCACCCCGGTTCCCAAAAATCCGCATTCCACAAGTACCTGCAAGTAGCAGTTTTCTGCGTGTGTGAAGGTCGTCGGATGTTGTTCTTTCAGGTAAAGCGGGTACAGGTAGACATGGGCGCCCGGGCCGCCGCCGAGAAACGGAAAATCA
>JAYTRB010000051.1:0-6813 GCA_043746425.1 Planctomycetia bacterium | reverse complement strand
TATCGATGCCGGCGCGAACGGGCAGCCGAGAGTCGGGCGCGACGAAATCGTGTCCAAACGTTCGTAGAAAATCGCGATCAAGCCCCTCCGTTCTGAATATCCATACGGCAGAGTCGCCTGGAATGTGGGGCTTCGATGGTTTTCAAGAAACTGCCGCCCCGGGGGTGTTCCCATTCAGAAGGTTCGCTAGAATTGGAGTATTGGAAGACAGTGCTCCCAAAAGTGAATCTGATCCCCAGAGAATTCATGCCGGATGTATCAATCTCTCGCAAATGCAAGCGGTGTCAGCCCCCGCGGCGTTCGAAGCTGGCGATACGCATTGAGAAACCGGGCGACGTAGCGACCAGCGTCGACACACCGTGGCTTGAGGTTGCTCGCCACACGCAGGCTGATTACAAATCATTCGGATGATGCACGCCCCTCATGGATAGAAGTGCGGAAGTTGACCATGACAAACCCGGAGGATGCATTCGAAGCCGCCGCGGCCAGGCCGGACGATGTCGAAGCGCGCACGCTGATGAGTCGAGAGAAGATTCAGAAGACCGTCGCTGAATTGGAACAGCAGATTAACGAGCGGACCGCCGAACTGGCCCGTGTCAGTCAAAAACTGCAGACTGAAATTGACGAGCGCAAGCGGCTCGAACACGAGCTCCGGCAACGGATGGAGTCGCTCCATGAAAGCGAACAGCGTTTCGCACGTTTCATGCAGCATCTTCCCGGTCTGGCATGGATCAAGGATCATGCGGGCCGCTACGTCTATGTCAACGACGCTGCCGAACAGGCGTTCCGCGTTGGACGGGCCGAAATCATCGGTAAGACGGATGCGGACATCTTCCCGCCAGAAACGTCCGCTGAATTCATGTCGAACGACCGGCGCGTGCTCGCGACCGGCAACGGCGAACGATTCATTGAGACCCTCGAGCATGATGACGGACAGGCTCACAGTTCGATCGTCAGTAAATTTCCCGTGCCGGGGCCCGACGGAAGCGTCACTCTGGTCGGTGGAATTGCAATTGACATCACCGACCGCTTGATGGCTGAGGAGGCGCTGAAAGACGTAGATCGTCACAAGGATGAGTTTCTGGCCATGCTGGGGCACGAATTGCGAAATCCGCTGGCCGGAATTCTCAACGGTGTCGAGGTTCTCAATCATTTTGACTCGCCGCACGACGAAGCAGTTGAAATGCGCGGTGTCATAGCGCGACAGGCGGGGCACATGTGCCGCATCGTCGACGATCTGCTCGATTTGACTCGCATCTTGCGCGGCAAAGTGGTGCTGAAAAAAGAGCCGGTTGATGTCGTCTCGCTTGTCCGTGAGGTTGTCGAAGATCATCGCCGAAGCATCGAGAGCCAGGGGTCGCGGCTGCACGTGCACTTGCCCGGCGCGCCGCTGTGGTGTGACGGAGATCGGGTGCGTCTATCGCAAATTATCTCAAACCTGATCGCCAACGCCTGCAAATTCATGGATGATCCTGGCGACGTAACGATCGAGGTATGGAGCGACGAGAAACGGCGGCGGGGGCTGCTCAGCGTTCGCGATACGGGAGTCGGCATGGATGCCTCCACCCTTCGCCAGATCTTTAAGCCGTTCGTTCAGGCCGAGCGCACACTCGATCGGAGCCGCGGCGGCCTGGGGTTGGGACTGGCCCTGGTTAAGGAACTCATGGAACTGCACGGCGGACGGGTGATGGCTTCCAGTCCGGGCGTTGGCCGGGGATCGCAATTTACCATCGAGTTCTCAACGCAGCCCGAGAAGGAGTCTGACGCTGCCGCCCAGCCTGCCGCGGCGCTCCCTTTCATATTCCGCCGCGTGTTGCTGATTGACGATCGCCGAGACGCGATTTTGCCCGCCAAAAAAATGCTGGAGCTGGCCGGACACGAGGTCTTTACAGCCAGCGACGGCCCCAGCGGGGTGGCTCTGGCCCGACAGATGCTGCCCGACGTCATCCTCTGCGACATCGGATTGCCTGACGGAATGAACGGATACGATGTCGCCCATGAAATTCGTTCGGAGAGGGCCCTTCAAGCAACCTATCTGGTCGCTGTTTCCGGCTACGGCCGCGAAGAGGACCGCAAACGCTCGTTCGAAGCCGGATTCGACAATCACCTGACGAAACCGGTCAGCAAAGCCAACCTTGAAACGTTGATGGCTTCGTTCCCGCGATTTCCGGGATCAGCTCAGGCATGAGGCAGCAGGCCCACTTCGAGGCTGCGAAATTTCGCGACGGGGCCGAACCCAGGAAGGCGCCGCAGGCGATGGTCGGCACATCCACCTTTCAATGCAAGGCGCCGACGGAAACCGCCGGCGCCTTGTTGGTCAGGATCTGTCGAGTTCAGATGGGCCTGACATTTTCGGCGCAGGGGCCTTTGGGGCCATGTCCCGGGGTGTATGACACCCGTTGGCCCTCACGCAAATCGTCGAAGTTCGCGCCTTCGACGTTCGACATGTGGAAGAACATGTCCTTGTCGTTCCCGGTTTCAATGAACCCGAAGCCCTTCTCGGTCAACCGCTTGATTTTTCCCTCAGCCATGAAATCACTCGTTCCTCAAATAGCAGTTCTGCCGCGTTGCCTGACATTACCTGGCCAGGGCGCTCCGCCGCATGTCACGCATGATTCTAAGCTAGTTTTGAGGTTGAATCAACCGCCTCGAATCGGTCGTTATGGCAGGGCAGTTGATGGTATCTCAAGCGGTGCGGCGCGGGCCTGTTGTTCGCTCCACAACTTGCGGGCACGTACCAGTTCGTCCGCCGAAAGTTCGCAGAGGCCCGTATTCATGGTGATCGCCGCCAGCGCCACGAAACAACTGGCTACAACCGGGAACAGATTGGCAATCATGCTTGCCCGGCCGGGATGCTTCCAGAGCCAGCCCCCCGTGGTCCCCGCCAGCACACCCAGGCAGATTCCATACTGCAGGCCCACCGACTGGTAACCTCGCTCCGACAGTCCTCCCTGTTCGGCATCAATAAAATTGGCCGGAAACTGCTCCTGCAGGAGCTGCTGTCGCGCGAATGAGTACTCTGCAAGAGCCCGTTCGCGGCCCCAGAACGCCCCGGCAATGATGCCCACTGCCAATCCCCCCATCAGCGCGGCCGGCCGCCCCGCCAACCGACGATTTCCAATACACGCGCCGATGACGAAACCGAATGCCGCCCCCACGGCCGCCCACACGATGGCCGACGGCGACCGGGGATAGTCATCTTGCGCCGTCTCTACGGCCCGCGCCACCAGACCAGCCATGCCGCCCAGGCTCGCCAGAACCATGCCGCATCCTGATCGGACGAAAACAACGCGCACGAGATTGATCATGATACGAACGATTGCCAAGGGGATAAATCACCCCCGGACCGGCCCTGTGCTGTCCGGGCAGCAAACGATCGCGGAGAACCACATCTCGAATCGTGCGCCAAGAGGGGCATACGCGACGCACCCGGCTTGAGCATGAATGATTCAAACCACCAAAGCCTACGTTGCATTTGCCGCGAGTCAAACAGCGACATGCAGGAAGGCTTTCCAGATGGACGTCTTTTATTGCTGCGGCGACTGCTGGGTGATCCAGGCCCGCAGCATTTCGACCGCGTTTTCATCGATAACGTTTGACGCCACGTGAGGCATGTGGCCCAAGCCGAGCGTTGTCATGCGGTAATAAAGCATCGATCGCTCAGGGCTCCCCGGAACGAGGACTCTGGGATGGTCCAGGTTGAACACCCCTTGAGCCGGTCGGGTGTTGACAATTCCCAGTTCAGCCAGAGGCAACGTCGCTAATAACTGAAACTCGGCATTGCCGCCCCCCCATTTCATGTGGCAGTGCGCGCAGTTCGCATGCAGGTACGACCGCGCCCGTTCGTCAAGGGGCAGACTTTCGTCACGGTAGTTGACCAGATGCGGCAATTCCTCGGGGGGCTTGGGAAGCGGGTTCCTGAAAATTCCCAGCCGCTCGAGCGTTTGCAGTTGATTCGCCTCGATTCCCTGGCCGTAATCGTGCGTTTTGTTCATCTGCAGAGTATTGACCCCCAGCACGTATTTGGCGGGCATCGTGTGACAGAGGGTACATTCGGCCCGGCTCGGGAAGTGCCAGATCTGTTTGCGAACTCCGCCAGGGGCCTGAGCATCACGGATCGTCAACTCGCGATCGGCCCCCTGGGCTTGTAGCAAATCGGCGTCGGTCTGTTCGTCGTTCCAGACGTAGGTGTATCCGCGCCATACCTGATCGCCGACTTCTTCTGTTCCTGCGACCTGTTCGAAATGTAAAAGCCGGGTCTCGAGTCGGCGCTGGCTCTTCGGGTTCCCTTTTTCCATCTCCATCGAAAATGTCTTGACGACGACCGTGCCATCTGGGAATCGCCACCCACGGGGGGCCCCCGGAGCTGGCTGAGGATATTCGACGGTGTCGAACTCGATCTGCGTCGTTCCTGGAAGTGCCAGGAAGCGTTCTTTCCGGGCGTTGTCCGACCACAGCTCCGCGTTCACCGAATAGGGAATCAGGCCCGCTGCAGGAACCAGGTCTTTAGTTGCGGTGAAGAGCCCCGTCTCGCTTAGTCTTCGCGGAAACTGCGCCACCGGCCGGGTCTTCGCGGCCGGCACAAGCTCGTGAATGGTACCGGTCATAAAATCGACGAAATACAATTCTCCGGAACGATCTTCGCCGAATGTAATGACGCGAAACGGCGTGTCGACCAGCTCCTGCTGCAAGGTAACTTTCTGCCCGTCATAGCGCAGAGCAGAGATCTTACCGGTGTCGTAATCGCCATAGATGTAGGCCCCGGCAAGATTCTTGTCTTTCGACCCGCGATAGACGAAACCACCCGTCAGAGAGCGAAAATCCGAATGCGGATGTTCTATGAGCGGATTGAGAATCGGTGTCGGGCCCAGCTTGCGATCGGGGCGAAACGGATGTGAACCTTCGCGGACGCTCCAGCCGTAATTGCCCCCGCGTTCGATTTTGTAGACCGACTCCCAGAGATCTTGACCTACCTCGCCGGCCCACAAATCTCCGGTTTGCCGATCGAAGCTGAACTTCCATACCTGCCGTAGTCCATAGGCCCAGATTTCGGGCCGCGCCCCTGGTGTTTTGATGAACGGGTTATCTTTGGGAATGCCGTACTCTTGTCCCGCGTCGGGGTGATCGACGTCAATTCTGACCATGCAGGCCAGCGTATCGCTCAGATCCTGCCCTGTTTGCAACTCATCGGCAATGCCGCTGCCGTCGCCGCACGACAGATACAGGAAGCCATCTTTTCCGAACGCCAGGCAGCCGGCATTGTGTCCGCCCGATGGCCATTCAAAGATAACCTTCTCTGATTCAGGATCGCAGCGCCAGGGGTGGTCTTTGCCAACCTGGAAACGGGAGATGCGGCTCCCCTTGGGAAGGGGATCGGCAGCATCGACGACGGTCGTGATGTAGATGAACCCGTTTTTCTGGAACTGCGGATGAAACGCGGCGCCGTAGGTCGATTTACCAGTGTCGAGAAGCAGGTCAGACGTTTCGACGGCTGGTGAATTCTCAAAGGTATAAATCTTCCCGCGTCGTTCGACCATCAGCAGTCGATTCGATCCTGGGATCCACGTCATGGCCAGAGGCTCATTGAAATTGAGGCGTGGGAAGACCTGCTGCGTGCGATACGGCGGCGGCGGTTCAGGCGTCCCGACGACCTTCGAAGTAACCCACGGGATGCGCTGGTCGCGGTCAAAGGTTCTTTTCGCTCTGGAGAGGTCGTCCGATTCTTCGGCAGCGACCGACAGGACGCCGACGACGCCCAACCACAACGCCACCGCAAGCAGGCTTGCCAATCGCACGAAGAGACTCCTTGTTCGTGGAACCAATTGTCAGGGCGACCACTGCCCCGCCGCACAAAGTTTCGAGTAGGTGCTGGCCGTAAAGTGTTTCGGCAAAGGCCTAACTGCCCCTCCGGGATGGTCTCTCCGAACGGTGCCGAAGAGATTGCCCGATAATGACTTGCACTGGCGGGCCGGGCAAATCGTAGTCCCTTTGGGTAGACCTCATCTGACCAGGATTCATGGCCCGCGATGGGGCAGTTGCAATCACGCCAAAGTTCTTGTTGCTTTCGCTCGCCAATTCTCAGCAATTCCCTTACGATTTGCAATCAAGGCGGCGAATTGTAAATTCTGGGATTTTGAAGATGACGAGAGACTCACGGGAAATGCCGTACGAACAATTTGACCGCACGCGATTGAAAATTAAGCCGCTAGCCGAGCGGGTTCACGATGTTTCTCTGTCATATCAATTGCCGCTTGACGCGCCCCTCCCGAAAAACGTTGACACGGTGATCCAGAGACTCGGCGCCGAACTGGTGGCCGCGCGTGAGCGCGGGGCGGCGATTGTTTTCATGGCAGGAGGCCACGTCATCCGGGCGGGTGTAGCGCGACAATTGATCGATCTCATGGAACGCGGGCTGTTGACGCACCTCGCCCTCAATGGCTCGGGCCCGATTCACGATTGGGAACTGGCACTGATTGGCGCCACCTGCGAAAGCGTGCCACGGTATGTTCGATCGGGTGAATTCGGTCTTTGGGCAGAGACCGGCCGCATGAATGACATCATCGCCGCGGGTTACGCCGCCGGCCTGGGCTACGGAGAGTCGCTTGGCAAAGCGATTCTCGAAGGAGACTTTCCGAACAAAGATTTGAGCGTATTGGCCCAGGCTTACCGGTTGAAAGTTCCCGTGACCGTTCATATCGGCATCGGTTACGACATTCTGCATGAACACCCGAATTGCGATGGCGCTGCACTGGGCGGTGCCAGCTACCGCGACTTTCTTGTTTATTGCCGCAGTGTGGCCGATCTCGAAGGCGG
>JAYTRB010000050.1:0-5107 GCA_043746425.1 Planctomycetia bacterium | reverse complement strand
GTTCGCACACAATGGGGCTCAAAAGGGCACGGTATGATGTCAGGACGTACTCGTTTTATAGCGTTTCACCACAACCTCAGGTCGTGAACGAAGCATTTCCGATCTTCCGGCTGCCATCTCGGTTTTTTCAGCAACGTCGTGCGAGGCGCGATGAATCCATTTGGCCGATCGGTGAGCGCCCTTGAGCGATGCCGTTCGACCGGTTGCGCCAGCCCGGAAACGGCGGCTTCAGCCGATACCCCGCAGCATTGCCGCGAGAGTCTCGCGATAGGGGGGCCAAATGACGCCCTTCTCGGTGATGAACGCGGCAATCAACTCGGCCTGAGTCACGTCGAACGCCGGATTGTAAACCTTAATTCCGTCGGGGGCGGTCTGGCGGCCAAATCCGTGGGTGATTTCGCGCCCATCGCGGTGTTCGATGGGAATCTGCTGGCCGTTGGTAATCGCAAAATCAAATGTGCTCGACGGCGCGGCGACATAAAACGGGACGTGGTGGTACGCCGCCAGAATCGCCACGCCATAGGTACCGATCTTGTTCGCGGTGTCGCCGTTGGCGGCGATTCGATCGGCCCCGACGACTACCGACTGAATCCTTCCCTCACGCATCACCTGCGCCGCCATCGAGTCGCATATCAGCGTTGCTTCGACTCCCCGTTGCATGAGTTCCCAGGCAGTCAACCGCGCGCCCTGTAGAAGCGGCCGCGTCTCGTCGGCATAAACATGCAGTTTCTTCCCCGATTCGTGGGCCGAAAAAATGACCGCAAGTGCCGTCCCATAGTCGGCTGTCGCCAGGCCGCCAGCATTGCAATGCGTCAGCACTCCCTGGCCGTCAGAGAGCAGTTCAGCGCCAAAGCGACCGATGGCACGGCACATCTGGCGATCTTCGTCGTCGATGGCCCGGGCTTCGGCCAGAAGTCGCGTGGCGACTTCGGCTGGAACGCGGCCGCGCAGTTCAGCAGCCACGTTGTGCATGCGTTGCAGGGCCCACGACAGGTTGACGGCCGTCGGCCTGCTCGATGCAAGGTATTTTGTCACTTCGTCGAGGCGCGCGTAGAATTCATCCGGACTGCCCTTCAGAACACTTTGCAGTCCGAGGCATACGCCGTAAGCTGCAGAAATTCCGATGGCCGGCGCGCCCCGGACTCGCAAACTTCGAATCGCTTCCCAGGCGGTCTCGACCTGGCGGCATTCAATCTCGCGCAGTTCAAGCGGCAGCAACGTCTGGTCGATCAGCACCAGATGGCCGTTCACATCGCCCGACCAGCGCAAAGTGGGGGGGAAATTTGCAGGAGGAGACGGCATGATAGTGCTCGCGTTCAAGTGACGATCGACGTTTGCCGCGCGCACTGGCTTTTCGGGCGGCCGTGAAACGACTGTTCTCTGAGATGCCGGTTCGTCCCTCAAGCCGCGTCGCTGCCGATCACAGGTGGAGCGGTGGCCCCAGATTCTTCGCCGCGAGGGGGACTGATCCAGCGCGCCGGCAGGATCCGCGGCTCTTCATTGACAGCGGGCACTGCGTGTTCCTGTTCATCAAATCTTTCTCGGGTGGCTGCAACTGGCCAATGCTGGCACAGGGTCGCCAGCATTTCCGAAAGCTCGTTCAATCGTGCCAGGCCCACCTTCTGGGGCGCGCTGCCCACCGCGCGGATTCGCGTCTGCATGCCCTGTTCGCGCGGTACGGTGTAGTTCAATTGCCACACTGGCGAACCCGGCGCTGGTTCTGTCGTCGGCGCTGCCCAGTTCAGCGAAACCAGTTCATGCCCGCCAGGAATTTCCTCGCAGACGAACTCGATGGCGAGTCCATCGAGACGTTTCGCACGTTTCACGATTTTATGCCACAGATCAAGTTTGCCGGCAGCCACTGATTCTTCGAGGCGGACGACTACGAATTTCGCCCGCAAGGCCCGCGGCACGGATTTGATAAATTGCCCGATCGCCTGAAAATGCCGCACCAGCAGCACGGTTTCGTTGAATCCGAAAACACGGCCGGAAATCAGAATGGCCAGTTCCGCCAGACAAATTCCAATAGCCCACAGGTCGTTATTGAACACGGTTGCCAGTACTGCGGCTGTGGCCGTCACGGTACACATTCCACCGATCAACAGCAGCGTCTGTACGGCCGACAAGCCGCGATCGCGAAGGCAATGATGAATGTGGGCCCGGTCTCCCTGCCCGATCTTTCGGCCGTTGAGTTTCCTCCGGAGAATGGCCATCGACGTATCGAACATTGGAATGCTGAGCAGCACGAGCGGAACGGCCAGGGTCAAACCCGCGGCCTTCTTGGCCGAGGCCTCAAGGGTCAGGGCCCCCACCAGGAATCCCAGTGGCAGGCTTCCTGAGTCTCCCAGGAAGATGCGGGCCGGGGGCCAATTGAAGGCCAGGAAGCCAACTAGCGCACCCGAAAGAATCGTCGCCAGAAGGCAAACCGCGGGCGCTTGATTCCACCACGCCAGCGCCGCCACCGTCAGTGAGACAATTAAACCCACCGTGCTCGCCAATCCGTCCAGGCCGTCGACCAGATTGACGAAGTTGGTGCAGGACACGAGCCAGAAGAGAATGACCGGCACGGCCAGCCAGGCGAAGTCAAGATTCCAGCCGAACAGTCCGGCGGTCGTGGTCGATCGGCCCCAGCAGACGAATGGCAGAACAGCCGCCACCTGCCACAGGAATTTGCTCCGGGCGCGCATGCCAAATTTGTCGTCCCACAACCCCAGCCCACACAATAGGCCCGCCGAAAGTAGGAGCCAGCCAGTGAACCGCAGGGCGTGTGGGTCGGGGACAATGGCAGAGGCCTGGAACCAGGCGACTTCGGACACGGCTAGAAGCAGCGCGGCAAAAATCGCGACGCCCCCGGTGCGCGGCGTGGCTCGCGCATGCTGCTTTCGCTGTTTATCGGGGAAATCGAGAATTCGGAATCGCCGGCCCACATGCAATGCGCCGTAAGTCAGCGCGCAGCATTGCCCCAGCGTAAAGATGAACATAACGGCGTAAAGCCACATGTGGGCACTCCTTGCCTCAGTGCGGGCGTAGGTTACCGGGAGACCGGTTTTAGGGCCAGAGCAATTCGGGCGGGCTGTGCGCGGTGTCGCCGGGCGGCCACTCCGGCCCGATTCAGCTGGCGAATTACGACGGCGCTGAGCCCCCTGCGAACCATTCGATTCTTGCAAAACAGGTGAAAAGGATGCATTCAATCATCCGGGTTTTGACAGTCAGAGGAATGGTCGGGGTCGTCCATCGTGGAACGGATGTGCGTTGCCTTCCGAACGTAGCGGATCGTTCGATCGTAGGGTGCGAAGGCGAATGGCCGACTGCAACTATTGGACAAAACCGGCACAGAGGGAGACGCGTTCCATGCTTCTGCACGGCTCGCAGATTCCCCAGTTTGACCCGGGCATGACGGTTGCAACGAGCGTGCCGCCGGCAAACTCCAATGCAGTTTCACTCTTAGGAAAGAGCGTGCAAGTCACTGCCGGAATCGTCGTAACCATCTGCCTGAATTATACTTTGCGACACTCAAGGATAGCCGGACAGGTCGCCGATGATTGGATCAGTCCTGCTTTTCCGGCTCCCGCAACTACGCCGGTAACAGGGATCATCGGACCTGCCGAGGAAAGTTTCGGGCTGCGGAAAAGCCCGACGGCACCGATGCTACGTGCTAGCCCAAGTGGCGGATGGCAAACCCATTCACCTCGCGGTGTGGTTGTCGGACTTGTCTCGGACAAAAGCGACGCGCGTCGCAGGCGGTATTGAAACATGCACAAACTGCCTTCGGACGAAATACTCACCGACCCATCCGCGGTTAGAACGGCTGACGACCCAATTCCCAAGGGAAGGAGACGCTGCTTTATGAAATGGACCAAATTGTACGGTACGGTTGTGGCGATGCTCGGCATGGTGGCGACGGCGAATGCTGGTGCCATCGTGCTGACGGGCTACAGCTGCGGCGGTGCTGAGAAGAGCTGTGGGTGCGCCCCGACTTGTCAGCCGCAAAGCTGCCGGCCTGTAATCTGCAAGCCGAGCTGCCCCAATGTCTACAACTATCAACGATCGTGCGCCAAACCCATGTGCTGCCCAGCTCCTTCGAGCTGTGCTCCCAAGTGCGGTCCGGCTGCTGCGAACTGTGCAGCTCCGGCCGCGGCTGCCTGTGCAGCTCCGGCTCCTGTAACGTGTGCGGCTCCGGCTCCTGCGGCATGTGCCGCTCCGGCGCCAGTGACCTGTGCTGCTCCGGCTCCGGCTCGGTGCGCTCCCGCGCCCGCTCCCGCGACCTGCGCGGCCCCGGCTCCCGCTCCGGCGAAGAGCTGCGATACTCCGTGTGCCGCGAAGAGCTGCGACACCAAGTGCTGCAATGCTGATCCTTGCGAAGTTGCGCACTGGATCTACGAATCGCAGACGGGCTGCCACGCCAAGGAACGCCGCAAAGCGATCCGCAAGCTCGGCAAGTTCGACTGCGTCTGCAATCCTGAGATTATCTGTGCGTTCATCTACGGTTTGAACGACTGCGACGAACGGGTCCGCAAGGAATCCGCCAAGCAGATTCGCAAGCAGACCAAGCGGAATCCCTGCTGCTGCAACTGCAAAGTCGTCGCCGCTCTGACATGTGCTCTGGGCGACTGCGATAAGGGTGTAGTGAAAGCGGCGACCAAGGCTCTCCGGCAGTGTGGTTATGACGTTCAGGACTGCTGCCAGACCGCTTCTTGCGGCAGCACCTGCGGCGCTCAGGCCTCCTGCGCGGCTCCTGTTCATTCGGAACACGCTCCGGCGGCTCCGGCGGACGGCGGCGAAGTTGCTCCCGCTCCGGCACCGGCTCCGGCCTCGGCTGAACCCGAAGCCTACTTCCCCTCGCGTTTGAAGAATCAGCAGACCAAGGCCCGCAAGGCCGGCCTGTCGAACCTCTTCGGCCTGCGTGGCTAAGCGAGACTTGTAGACCGGATCAAAGGACACATTTGGAACTTGTCCGAGTGAGTTCGACCGATCGCGACCCCCGGAAATTTTTCCGGGGGTCGTTTCCTTTGTGTGCCGAGCATGTTTCAAAGCTTGGGGGTGGAAGTCCCCTATCCAACCTGATGGAGGTGAAGGATTAGCGAAGCGCAAGGGCAGCGTCGCGAGG
>JAYTRB010000049.1:0-1922 GCA_043746425.1 Planctomycetia bacterium | reverse complement strand
AGACACCCGCCGAAGATGAGGCATGCGAATCCAATCACAATCATAATATTGGCGGCTTCTCGTCTCATCTTCGGATTCTACCGTGGCGGGAGGAGAGCGGGAAAGGGGTTGCACGAGACGTAGACAATGACTGTGGGTTACTTGACGAACGTCCTCAGTCGTGGCAACGCCGTTTTCAATTCGGCGATTCCGGCATCCGTCACCTGCGCATTTTCAAGATAAAGGCATGCCAGACGGGTCAGTGCTTTCAGGTGCACAAGCCCTCTGTCGGAGATCTGCGTGTTTCTCAGATAGAGCATTTGCAGGCTGGGCAGCTCCTGCAGGTGCAGCAGCCCTCGGTCCGTCACCTGGGTGTCGTCGAGCGAGAGAACTTCCAGATGGGACAGACTTTGCAGGTGAATCAACCCGGCATCCGTTACGTGCGTTCGTTTGAGATAGAGAAAACGCAGACGGTTCAAACCCCTTAAGTGCGACAACCCCGCATCCGTCACGTGAGTGTTGTAGAGATAGAGCACCTCCAGACGGGTCAGTCTTTGCAAGTGAGCTAGCCCCGCATCCGTGATCTGTGTATCGCCGAGCGACAGGTTTTCCAGTAAGGTCAGTCCTTGCAGGTGATGCAAGCCTGCCGCTGTAATCGGCGTATCCGTGAGATTGATGCGCTTCAGATTGGGCAGCCGCCGCACCTGGCTTAGCACTCCGTCGGTCGCCTGCGAGCCATGAAGAATGACTGCGGCCGCTTCGTCCAGCATTCTCGTTCTCTCATCACCGATCCGGTCGCGCACCCATTTCGGGGCTGTCGGTTTTGTCTCCAACTCGCCGCCCGCCCGCTCGATCTCCCGAATAGCGCTGTGTTGCTGCCAGGCGGGCACACCGACCCAGAACGCGCTGCCGGCTCCGAGCAGCACCAGCATCGCCACGAACATCCGCAGTGACAACGGAATCCAGCGCCGGGCGCGCGGCGGCTTGTCAGTCGTGGAATCAGGATTCGCGGTGGCGGGAGCGGCCATGCAGTAAGTCTATCCGCGGAGGCTGTCAGGTTGAATCCCAGTCACATGCTGTAGCCTATAATTCGGCCTATTCTACCAAATCCTGTGCATCCGCCAGTTCGCGGTCGTCCAAGTGCATATACCGCTGCGTCATCGAGATGTTCGAGTGCCCCAGCAGTCGCCGAGCGTATTCGATTCCCTTCTCACGGCAAATCTTCGTGCCGCACTCATGCCGAGTCAGGTACAGCACCAAGTCCCGCGGTAAGCCGGCGTTGTCCCGCGGCCTCGAATACGTTCGGCTGAGATTGCCGACCTGCCACTTCCTGCCTGACGGCGACAGAAAAACCGGGCCTTCGGTGCGGGTTGCAATCGCCATGATCGAGCAGTTCCCCCAACTTTCGGCCGATCGGAATGCGGCTTATCAGTCCCGTCATGCGGGCCGTCTTAGTGTGTCGTCGACAGGGCCCCCTGTCACGACTTGAGTTTCGTTTCAAATTGCTTTTGCATTTCGCGAGCCTGCCGCAAGGCGTCATTAAATCGCGGCGGCCAGGTCGTGGTGTCGATTTTGCGCAACGTGGCCCGGGCGGCGTCCCATTGTCCTTCATGAATTTGCGCCGCAGCCAGCCGGATCAGCCCTGTTGGTTCCAGTTCACGAATTCGCGCGACTTGTTCCCACTGGATGATGGCTTCGGGCCAGCGGTGTTGCTTCTCGCGAATTTCGGCCAAGAGCGCGTGGCTTTCAGATTCACTGGGCAGCGCTTCGACAATCGACGTATAGGCCCGCTCGGCGTCATGCGGTCGTTCGGCGGCGACATACCGTTCAGCCAGATTCTGGTAGAGCGCCATGTCGTGCTTCGTCACATCGAGCGTTTGCAGGATCTGCCCGATTGCTCTCTCGCGGTTGTGGCTCTTGTCGTAACAGGCAAGCAGCGCCTG
>JAYTRB010000048.1:0-3032 GCA_043746425.1 Planctomycetia bacterium | reverse complement strand
TACCGCGGCTTGCTGGTCGACATTTGTGCCAGCTTTCGTGCGCATCGGTTCAAGCACATCGTGCTCATCGGCGACAGCGGTGGCAACCAGGACGGCATGCAGGCAGTCGCGGCCGAATTGAACACTGAATGGGCGAGCGGTAAGTGTCGGGTTCATTTCATTCCGGAATACTATGATTACCCCGGTGTCGAGAAATGGCTCGAAACAAAGGGAATCAAGCAGACCCCCGAAGGATTTCACGACGACTTTTCTATTACTGCGCAGATGATGGCCGTTGAGCCGGCAACAGTGCGCATGAATGAGCGAATCGCAGCAGGAAAATTTCGCATCAACGGGGTCGATCTGGCGCCGGCCGCGAAGACCATCGAATGGGGGCGGAAGATTATTGATTTTCGGGCTGAAATTACAGTTGAGGCGGTTCGCAAGGCGGTTGGTGGGTAATCATGAACCACCTGCGGTCGGCACACAACGAGGCCGCTGCGCGCTACATGTTTTACTGAAATTCTCGATTCCTTAACACTTGATGTCGCTCCTAATGCTGATTCTCTCTGTCAACAATATTGTGCGCCAGTTTGACGCGGCCCCGATCCTTGACGGGGTAACGTTCGAGATTTGCTCAGGAGAGAAGGTCGGCTTCGTGGGGCCAAACGGTGCCGGCAAAACGACTCTCATGAGAATTCTGGCCGGGTTGGATGAGCCTGATACCGGCACGTGCGTTTTGCATGGTTCTTCTCGGGTCGCATTTCTTGAGCAGGCAGCCCGATTCACGGATGACCGCACACTGCTGGATGAAGCAAAGCTGGGCCTGGCGACGCTATATGCGCTGCAGCGTGAGGCCGAAGAGGTGGCGCAGGCAATATCCCTTCAGAACGACGAACTGGCCCGCGCAAAGCTGCAGCGGCGGTTTGACGCATTGCAGCACGATTTGCAGCGGCATTCGGCATACAATATCGACCATCGTGTCGATGAGGTCCTGCTCGGGCTTGGGTTCTCGCCCGATGAATATGATCGGCCGATTACGCAATTCAGCGGTGGCCAGCAGAACCGCGTGCTCTTGGCGCGGCTGTTGCTTCTGGCGCCAGATCTCATGCTGCTCGACGAGCCGACTAACCATCTTGACATCGCCGCCACCGAATGGCTCGAAGGGTATCTCGCTCATTGCGAAGAATCGATTCTGGTCGTCAGTCACGATCGTTATTTCCTCGACAAAGTGACGAATCGCACACTTGAACTGCACGCGGGCACCACGGCCGACTTTCCGGGAAATTTTTCGACCTACTGGAAGCTTAAAGAAGAGCAGACTGAACTTCAGGCACGCACGTGGGAGAAGCAGCAGGACTTTATTGAAAAGACCGAAGAATTCATCCGCCGCAATCACTACTCAAACAGCATCCAGGCGCATGACCGCGAAAAGAAGCTCGCGCGGCTCGAACGGGTCGGCCGGCCGCGGACAATCGCCGTTCCCGCCATCGGATTCGGCAAGGTGAAACGGGCCGGCGACTGGGTATTGGAAGCCGTGGGCCTCACGAAGGGTTTCGATCATCCTCTCTTTTCTGATGTCTCTTTGCAGATCCTGCGTGGCGACCGGGTGGGAATTTTTGGTCCGAACGGGTGCGGCAAGACAACGCTGTTGCGAACGTTTTTAGGGGAGCTGACGCCCGACGCCGGATCAGTGCGGTTCGGAACGAATGTCGAATTGGCATATTATGATCAGCAGCTCTCGAGCGTTGCCCCGGAGCTGGATGTGGTGGATGCCGTCCGGCCTGCCAACAATCCCGCGATGCTGCCGGCGGCCGTTCGCGACCTGGTCGCCCGGTTTGGCCTGCGAGGCGACATCGTTTTTCAAAAGGTCGGCAGCCTTAGTGGCGGGGAAAAGAGCAAAGTGGCATTGGCCCGCGTAGCGGCCCTGTCTGCCAATGTTCTCATCCTTGACGAACCCACGAACCATCTGGACCTCTGGTCTCGCGCTGCACTCGAAACGGCACTCCGCCAATATGAAGGGACGGTGTTGTTCGTGAGTCATGACCGCTACTTTATGGACCGCGTGGCAACCCAAATCTTCGCCTTTGAAGCCACACGCTGGCGGCTCTATGCAGGCAATTATTCAAATTATCTCGATTCGCTACGACGGGCGTACGACGAAGAAAACGCGATTCTGGCCAGAGCAACGAATGCTGCTTCAAAGGGCCGAACGGAAGCAGCGGCGGAATCGCGGGCCGGCCAGTCGGTTGGACGCCGCAAGCGCACATTCCCCTACCGCAAGGTCGCGGATCTTGAAGCCGACATCGCATCCACCGAGTCGGGGCTGGCGCAGCTTCAGGAAGAGCTCGGGAATCCCGACCTCTACCGCGACGGCCCACGCGTCAGGGAAGTGCGGGCCCGATTTGACGAGCTTCAGACAGTGTTGGCCCGGCTGTACGAGCATTGGGAAGAAGCGGTCGAACTCAATTAGAAATCGAGTGTGTACCACGGGCTTGACGGAATATTTTACCCGCGTGTCGCAAAGAGACCATACTCAGGAGGGATACACCTTCAAACAAGACTTCTCCCCGAATTTGTTTGACACTGCCGGAAGGCAACCTTATGTTGGCATTCAATCTTTCAGGAGCTTCTGCGTCACCAAAAGCTGGGGACGCAACTCAAGAAAAGCAGGGCCGGCACCGCCGAAAAGCGGGGTTCGCGTTCAATCCGCGAGACTGAGTTTGACACGTTTTGGCAGTTTCCGTATTTTATGCTCCCGACCTCGGTTCGGCTGACACACTCTCGTTCTAGAACGGGAGGACTGATCAGCGATTGAGCTTTCATGTTTGAGCCCACCCGGACTTTTAATTCCCCTGCGGTAGACCAGGTCAATGTTCCCGTGTCGAGAAGTCTTTTGTTAGAGACCGACGTTGCGGCAGCGGCAGCTCGTCTGCCGGTTGCCGCACATTCGGCGACAGCGATCCGGGGTATCAGTTCTCTCGGCAGGAATTCGGGCCCATCACCACCTCTCGCTCGTTCGGCACCGAGCGCACCTGGGTCTTCGTTTCTAG
>JAYTRB010000047.1:0-9436 GCA_043746425.1 Planctomycetia bacterium | reverse complement strand
TTCGGCGAATTTGGGCGACGGTTCGTCCCTGAGACGCTGATGCACGCCCTCGAGCAACTGACGGCCGAATATCTGCGGGCCAAAGTCGACCCCGTCTTCCAGCACGAACTGACCGAGCTGCATCGGCACTATGTCGGGCGCCCCAGTCCCCTCTATTTTGCCAAGCGCCTGACTGAGCAGTGTGGCGGCGCCAGAATCTATCTCAAGCGCGAAGACCTGAACCACACCGGGGCCCACAAAATCAACAACGCCATCGGGCAGGCGCTCCTCACGCAACGAATGGGCAAGACCCGCGTCATTGCCGAGACGGGGGCCGGGCAGCACGGCGTTGCCACTGCTACGGCATGCGCCCACTTCGGGCTGCCCTGCGTCGTCTATATGGGAGAAGAAGACATTCGCCGACAGCGGCTGAACGTGTTCATCATGCAGACGATGGGGGCAGAAGTCCGCCCCGTCACCAGTGGATCGCGAACCCTCAGGGATGCGATCAACGAGGCCATGCGCGACTGGATGGCGTCGGTCGACAACACTCACTATATCATCGGATCGGTCGTCGGGCCGCATCCGTTCCCAATGATTGTTCGCGACTTTCAGGCGGTGATCGGCATCGAAACGCGGCAGCAATGCCTCGAACAACTGGGGCGCCTGCCCGATGAAGTGGTCGCCTGCGTTGGCGGCGGTTCGAATTCGGCGGGCATGTTCCATCCCTTCGTCGATGACACGCAGGTGCAGCTGTCGGGCGTCGAACCCGGGGGACGCGGCAACCAGCCGGGCGATCACGCCTCGACACTCAGCTTTGGCGTCAAGGGAGTACTGCACGGCAGTTACAGCTATGTCCTGCAGGATGCCGACGGGCAGACACTCGACGTGCATTCCGTATCGGCCGGGCTCGATTATCCTGGCGTGGGACCCGAGCATAGCTATTGGAAAGACACGGGGCGCGTGAAATACGCTCCCGTCAGCGATCAGGAAGCCCTGGCGGCGTTCGACACACTGGCGAAGCTGGAAGGAATTCTGCCGGCCCTTGAGAGCTCACATGCCGTGGCGTACGTCATGAAAACAGCCAGCCAGCGGCCGAAAGATGACGCTATCGTGATTTGCCTCTCGGGGCGGGGCGACAAAGATGTTTACGAAGTAGCCCGGCTGCGGGGCCAGACCATCTGAATCAAACAAGCGGCTTTTCTTTCACATCAACCTTAAGAACAATCGCGAAGGCGGTCGGAGTTTCTGGCGCGCGGCGAGGCGCAGCCCCCTGAACGTTCGAATGGCCCGCAAACTCTCGCACCACGGATTTCACAATTGACGACACCCTCTCAGATTACCGAAACGTTTGCCCGCCTCAAATCTGCGGGAAGCATGGCCTTCATGCCCTTCATCACGGCGGGCGACCCCGATCTGGCCACGACGCAGAAAGTGCTGCTCGAACTGGCGGCGCGAAAGGTCGATCTGATCGAACTGGGCTTTCCCTATAGCGACCCGATTGCCGATGGCCCGGTGATTCAAGCGTCGTATACACGAGCCCTGGCGCGGTGCCTGCACGTCAGCGAAATCTTCGCCGCCGTCAAATCGCTCCCGCGTTCTGGTGCTGAACCGCTTCCACCCCTGGTGGCGATGGTGGCGTATGCCATTGTCTTTCGCACGGGGCCCGAAACGTTCGTTCGCGACGCACGCAACGCGGGTTTTTCTGGACTGATCATTCCCGACCTGCCCGCCGACGAAGCGGCCGATATGGCGGCCCTGTCGCGCTCCCATGGTCTCGATCTGATTCAGCTTATCGCTCCGACCACGACTCCGCAGCGAACCAAACGCATTCTCGAAACGGCCAGTGGCTTCATTTACTGCATTTCAGTCGCCGGAACGACCGGCGTCCGCGATCAACTGCCGGCCGAACTGTCGGCGCAGCTTAAATGGCTGAAGACGCAGACAAAGTTGCCCTTGGCCGTGGGCTTCGGCATCAGCCGTCCCGATCAGGTCGAAAGTCTGCGGGGACTGGCCGATGGCGTTATTGTCGGCTCGGCCCTGGTCCGACACATCGCCGCGATTTCGGAACACCACGTGGCGGTCGATTCGGCACTGCAACAGGTGGGATCGCTCGCCGCCGACATGGTCGCGGCGACGCACCGCACCGGGGGGCTTTCGCGGCCGGCATAATCGTCCTTTGGAGCAGTATCATGGCAGGGCA
Organism: Planctomycetia bacterium; assembly: GCA_043746425.1. Taxonomy (GTDB): domain Bacteria; phylum Planctomycetota; class Planctomycetia; order Planctomycetales; family Planctomycetaceae; genus JACQFH01. Next base: position 7,254 of record JAYTRB010000047.1, on the reverse strand, counting down.
CATTTGACCCGCGCCCGCAATGTTGATCTTGGTAATTCATACTTGTCGCGCGGGCCAACGACCGGCATGATAGTCCCCTTCTCACGGCTTGCACCTGCGCCATCACCACGATCGGCGCTTCAGACCCCGCGAAAATTCTGACGATGGCACATTTCGACAATGCCCCGGCCGAAGAAGAACCGGTCAATGAACACGATATCCGCCGGCGCGCCCGGTACGGGCTGATTCTGTTCGCCATCTATTTACTGCTTTATGGCGGGTTCGTGCTCCTGAATGTCTTTGACCCGAAGCTCATGGAATCAACGCCCGTCGCGGGAGTGAATCTGGCGATTCTGTATGGGTTCGGCCTGATCGCAGCAGCCCTGCTTCTGGCGCTGATTTATGCCTGGCTCTGTCGTGCGTCAAACGATGGCCGAACGCCAAACGGGGATGCCAAATGATTTACGAGCCCTCGCCCCTGGCTGTCGGCATTTTTGCAGTTTTCGTGGCAATAACCCTGGCGCTCAGCTTTTATCTGGGAGCCCAAACCAAATCGGCGAAAGGTTATTTCGCCGCGGGGGGTGGCATCCACTGGTTCGTCAACGGCATCGCCTTCGCCGGCGACTACCTCTCGGCGGCGTCATTCCTCGGGATCTGCGGAATGATTGCCTTCTACGGGTACGACGGGTTTCTGTACTCGATCGGATATCTGGCTGGCTGGGTCGTGGCCCTGTTCGTGATCGCCGAACCTCTCAAGCGGATGGAGAAATATACATTTGCCGACGCCCTCGACAGTCAATTCAACTCTCGCGGAATCAAGCTTTCGGCGGCAATCAGCACGCTGGTCGTAAGCATCTTTTATCTGATCCCGCAGATGGTGGGGGCAGGCGCGCTGGTCAAACCGCTGCTCGGGTTTCCGCACTATGTCGGCGTCATTCTCGTGGGCACGATCGTCACACTGATCGTCGTCACCGCCGGAATGGTGAGCACGACGTACGTGCAGTTCCTGAAAGGCTCGCTCCTGGTCATCTTCAGCACGGTGCTGGCCGTCATGATTCTGAATCGCGGGTTGAGCTTGCCCGACACGAGCCAAGCCGCCCGACGAACGAGCGCGGCAGGATTTGCGCGGCCGACGCTCGACGCCATTGAATCGGGCGCCGAGGTGCAGACCAGCAGCGGGCCGCAGACGCCACTTCCGACTCTGGGCGGTTGGATCGGACGTCCGTATTTTCGGTTGAAGGACGATCAGACCGGAGCGGTGTATACATGGCGAAAGGGCGCACCGATCGGAGACCGCCTCGATTGCTGGGAAACGCAGACCGTTACTGTGACGCCTGCTGGCACGAAACTTATCAATGGCCTGCCACAGCGCTCGGGTGATGCGCCCTGGGATCTTTCGCCAGTCGGACATGTCAGCCGCTTGCCCGGTAGCGACAGCATGGCAACAGGCGCCCTCGGGCCACTCGATTTTTTGAGTACGATTCAGAAAAGCGAAGTCATTCTGTGGGAAAAAGACGAAGACACGATCAAAGACCAGGATGGATCTGTCACGACGGTTTACTATCCTCGCCCTGTTGCCGGAAGTGAGATCCTCCGCCCCGGCAATCATCCCACTTTCAGGGGCATTCGCAGCGACAAATTCAGCGACAAGCTCAATTTCCTGTCACTGATGCTGGCCCTCTTCGGGGGAACCGCCTCGCTGCCGCATATTCTCATCCGCTATTACACCGTCAAAGATCAGGCCAGCGCCCGCAAGAGCACGATCGTAGGAATCGCCAGCATCGGGTTCTTCTACGTCCTCACGCTGTTCATCGGCCTGGGGGCCATGACCAGCGGCAACCTCGACGTCACCAATTCCAACATGGCTGCGCCGCTGCTGGCACGCAGCTTCAGCGAATGGCTGTTTGCGGTCATCTCGGCCATCGCCTTCACCACCGTCCTGGGAACAGTGAGCGGCCTCATCATCGCCGCCAGCGGTGCCGTGGTACATGATCTGCTGGCGAGCTTCTTCAGAATCGACATGTCCGATCAGGTGAAAATTCGCGCCGCCAAGCTGACGTCGGTCGTCGTGGGACTCATCGCCATCGTACTGGGCGTCGTGTTCGAGAAGATGAATGTGACGTATCTGGTGGGGTGGGCGTTCAGCATCGCCGCGTCGGCCAACCTCCCCTCGCTGGTGATGCTGCTATTCTGGAAGGGAACAACGAAACAGGGAATTACCTGCGCCGTCGCCGTGGGAATGGTCACGTCGCTGGCCTGGATTCTGCTGAGCGGCGACACTTTCAAGGATGTCTACGGCCTGCCGCCCGACCGCTCACCCGTTCCGTTCAGCCAGCCGGGAATCGTAACGATTCCGCTGGGATTTGCCGTCCTCATCTTTGTATCGCTTTTCACACGTCAACCCGCAGCAAATGCAATTACTGCAACCTGAGAAATTTCACGCGATCCCTTTTGAACCTAAGAGCTCGCGAACTCACAGGAAGAGCCGAACCGAGATGAGGATCGGGGCGTCTCCCAAATGAATGGAAACTTCCAATGAAAATGATGGCTTGGATTGCAGTCGGAGCGATCGCCGTAGCAATTGGAGTTTGGTTCTATGGGAGGTATCGCAGGCTTCGCCAGTCGCGGATGATCTCTCTTGTCGCTCTCTTGCGGGAGCCGATTGTGTTCGACCCGGCCGTTCTGGCCAAAATCGCAAGTCAAGCCTGGAACGCCGATCTGGGAGATGGCACTACGGAAGGGGCCGACGGTTTCGTGGTCGGTGACAGCCGCTTCACTTCGATCATGAGTCGCGGTCGGATGTACCTCGTCAATTGTCTCCCAGACCCGTACGTGGAAGATCCCGTGGCAGCGTCCGAATCGATTTCTGACCTGCGGATTCGTGCACTTTTTAGCGAGCATCGGGCTTGGTTTTCGTGCGATTGCCTGGGAGTTGATGGCACTGCAACCGAGGAACAAATCGCCGAGTCGTATCGCTGCCTGGCAAAGCTGTTCGTCGAACTCCTGGATGAGAATTGCCTGCTCATTTATCTTCCGGATTCCGGGGTCGTGTACCCAATCAATGAGGAGACAGAACGGGCCCTGCAGAGCGCCGATCCGCTCAAATCGTTGCGCGAGACAATGACCGTTCCGGTCATTGAAGTCTCCGACGACGATCCGCTGATGATTGAAGCGATCGCGAACGCTCGCCGGGGCTGGCCGCAGTTTGTCGCAGCCTTTGAAGCCCGGGCCGGCGAGAACTTTTCCATCAAGGCGCCGGTGCGCCACGCGGGAAACACCGAATTTATCTGGATCTGCGTCACCGCCATCGAAGGTGATCGAGTTTACGGGACGCTGGGCAACGATCCTGCCAATCTGGGCGCATTAAAGCTCAACTCGAAAGTGTCTGTGCCCGTCGATGAGTTGAACGACTGGTGCTATTTCGAGTCCGCAGGCAATCTGGCTGGTGGTTTCACGATCGCCGCCGTTCAGGAAGCGGCGCGACGGCCGCGAAAGCAGTGACCTGCGGGAAACCAAAAAGGGGCTGGTCAAAGAATAATAGAGCCCTTCGCAGGCCGCCGAATTCACAAGGCGCGACGCCAGAGACGCGCCAGGGAATTCGACGGCCGCGAAGGGTTTCGTCCCCCCCGTCGCCCCTGCGAGTGATTGAACTGACGTTCAACGCTGGCACGGGCGAACGAAGTCAACGAGGTCGACACGGGTGGACGGACGCAGCACTTTCACACCCGGTCGAGAAAATCTTGCCGCAGGTATCGTTCAGGGCTGCGGTTCCTCAGCTCCGCCTTGCTCGCGGAGCCTATACTCTTCAAGGGCCTGTACCTGGCGGGACAGTTTGAATTCTGGCCCCGGCGGGAAGTATTGCAGGTCGTCCTTCAGATAATAGGCCGACGGCAATGTCTGACCACCGATGGTTGTCTGGCAGCCCGCCGAAGTGGAACAGACCGCCGCACACCCTATGACGAACAGCCACGCATGGGGAGACAGGAGGTTGAGTTTCATGGCACCTCTCACCGATTCCCCGAAGAATTCGGGGAACTATTTAAGAAACCGAAGGGATTTCAGGAGTCGTTTTCGGGTCACTTGCAAGCAGGTGATCCTCAACGCTCTACTAGTATCGGCCGATACAATCGGAAACTTCGGCATATTTTGACACAAAGTTTCTTTTGTGGCTCCTTTCCAGATTTGGAGGGATTGTTCTTGTCGAATTTGGGCCGCGAATAAAACAATCATGGTAGCTCAATTCTCTCTGAGCCAGCCGACGCCGCAACGCGGTAAATTCCGCCAGTTCGACGCAGATTGCGGCCATTTTTACGCATTGCCCCTGATCCACAGAATCACCTGAATTCCCGGTGAAAGTCTCGAGCGTGAAGAACTGGAATCGATCCACACTCGTTCGCGATCGCATGCATTCGTTGGCGCGGACTGGTCGAGGGTTGCAGGCCGAACGATAATCTTCTGTGAAAATCTGATTCCAGCACGCGTTTCCCGAGGTTTTCGTCGAGAACTGGGGCACGATGGCGATTATTTTTATGGGCTGGGCGGCAATTTCTTAGGGCAAAAACGAATTCTAAGGGCGAATAAGATTGCGAGGATGCGACTTCGCTGAAGCCCTATCGCCAATGATATTTCGCCCAAATCAGAGGGCGGCAATGACTTGTTACTCCTCGGCTGGCGCGATAACATCAAGCTACGTTGATGCAACCAGCGCATGAGACTTGATAGCAGAGGACGACGAATGGCGCGGGGCTGCCGATTCACATTCGGGCTGATGCTGGCCGCTTGCACAGCGGCAGCTTCGGCAGACGATCAACCGAATGCCGTTGACTATGTGCAGGACATCAAGCCCCTCCTTGCCCGCCGCTGCTATTCGTGTCATGGCGCGCTCAAACAGAAAAACCAACTGCGCCTCGATACGGCGGCTCTGGCCGTTCAAGGGGGGAGCAGTGGCCCGGCGATCGTACCTGGCAAAAGCGACGAGAGTCTGCTGATCGACGCGGTGACAGGCGCCGACGGGGTCAAGAAAATGCCTCCCGATGGTGAGCCATTGGCCGCCCCGCAGATTGCCAAGTTGCGCGACTGGATCGACCAGGGAGCCAAGGCTCCCGTGGAAAAGACGCCCCAAGACCCGGCCAGACACTGGTCCTATCAAAATCCGGTCCGATCGCCGCTTCCTGTGATCCGCAATCAGGCCTGGGTTCGCAATCCGATTGACGTCTTCATTGCTGCAGAGCATGAGCGCAAGGGGTTGACGCCGAGCCCCCCGGCGACAAAACCAGTTCTTTTGCGGCGGGTCTATCTCGACCTGATCGGATTGCCTCCCACACGCGCCGAAATGCAGGATTTTCTCGCGGACGAATCCTCAGACGCCTACGAGAAGGTCGTGCATCGGTTACTCGACAATCCGCACTACGGCGAGCGCTGGGGACGACATTGGATGGACGTCTGGCGATATAGCGATTGGGACGGCTTCGGGGCGGAAGTCCGTGAGAGTCAGCCCCACATCTGGCGCTGGCGCGACTGGATCATCGAATCGCTCAACGCCGACAAGCCTTACGATTCTATGATTGTCGAAATGCTGGCTGGCGATGAGGTTTCGCCCGACGACCCGCCCACCCTCCGGGCCACAGGGTTTCTGGTCCGCAATTGGTACCGCTTCAATCGCAATGTGTGGTTCGACTTCACAATCGAGCATACCTCGAAAGCCTTTCTAGGAACGACTCTTAATTGCGCCCGATGCCACGATCACATGTACGACCCGATTTCGCAGCACGATTATTACAGATTCCGGGCGTTTTTCGAAGCTCATGAAATTCGGACCGACCGGGTGGCCGGCCAGCCCGACCTCACGAAGGACGGCGTGGCGCGGGTGTACGATGCCAATGCCGCTTCGCCCACGTTTCTGTTCATTCGTGGCGACGAAAAACAACCCGATCAAGAGCATCCACTGGCCCCTGCGCTGCCCAGGATCTTCACCCGCGGCGACTTGCCAATTCTCGCGCTGCCGCTACCAGCGACAGCGTATTACCCGGGCTTTCGTCCGGCCATTCAGGACGAATCGTTGGCACAGGCTCGCAGTGATTTTGATAAGGCTCATGCAACGCTGAAAGAAGTCGGCGCTAAACTGGCCACAGCGAAGCAAACGCTTGCCGAATTCGCGATCGGCACACCGGCTGCGGCGGTTTCGGCGACTGCTTCGGCGCCGGCCAACGCGTCCGATCTCGCGAAGGCCGTCAAAGAGGCGAACGCCGCCCGCTTGCTGGCTGAAAAGACGCTGGCGACCGCCGGCGCGGCCCTTATGTGGACACGGGCCCGCCTCGCAGCCGACCGGGCCAACTATGCGACTCCGCCCGCGGCCAATGCCCAAGAGTTGTCGCTCATTGCCGGCAGCACCGAGCACGAGCATGCACTGCGACTTTACGAGCAGAATTTATTCGTTGCCGAAGAAAAACTCACCGACGCGCGCGCTCTTCCGAACCCCGACGACGAGAAGACCAAGAAAGCCATCGCTGATGCCGACGCGGCCATGGCGGCTGCCGTCAAAGCCCGTGATACGGCACTCGAAGCCCTGGGACAACCGAATGAGAACTACGCGCGGTTTGGTCCGGTGTATCCCAACACAACGACCGGGCGGCGCCTGGCCCTGGCCCGCTGGATCGCCAATCGCAGCAATCCGCTGACAGCCCGCGTGGCAATCAACCACATCTGGATGCGGCACTTCGGCAGCCCCCTGGTGCCGACGGTCTTCGATTTCGGCCTCAACGGCAGGCCTCCCACGCATCCGACCCTTCTCGACTGGCTCGCGGTCGAACTGATGTCACCCAATTCTACGCTGTTTGAAAAAGGCGAGGCCGCTGCCTCTGAACCCTCGGCCTGGCGCATGAAACACATTCACCGGCTGATTGTCACCAGCAACGCATATCGACAGCAATCGTCGATGGCTTTGGCAAATGAAGCGAATCGGCCCATCGACCCCGACAACCTGTACCTGTGGCGGATGAACCTTCGCCGCATGGAAGCCGAGATCATCCGTGACAGCACGCTGTCGATGGCCGGCCAGCTCGACCCGAAAATGGCAGGTCCCGAGCTGGACGAAAACGCAGGCATGACTCTCGGCCGGCGGAGCATTTACTTCCGAAACAGCAAAGAAAAGAAGATGACATTTCTCGACCTGTTCGATCGACCGAACGTTGTCGAATGCTACCGTCGTAGTGAAAGCGTGGTGCCTCAGCAGGCATTGGCGATGGCAAACAGCCCCCTGTCACTGGCACAGTCACG
>JAYTRB010000046.1:0-7993 GCA_043746425.1 Planctomycetia bacterium | reverse complement strand
CGTTTGGTAAAGCGACGAGAATTGGGAAGCGAACAGAATCACCCCAGGTCTCGTGGCGCCATACCACCCCGAAGCGCAAGGAGGCGCCGCATGGGTCCGCATATCCAATCTGCCTTATCCCGAAAACTGCGAGTCGCTGTCTTGTGTGGCGGCCCCTCGGCCGAACGCGTCATCAGCCTTAAGAGCGGCTCTGCCGTTTGCCGGGCACTCTCCGAAATCGGACATGCCGTACACGAAATCGATCCGGCTGTCGTCGACCCGGCAGGCTGCGATTGGACGCGTTTCGACGTGGCGTTCATTGCCTTGCATGGTAAGTTTGGCGAAGACGGGCAGATTCAGCAGATTCTGGAGGACGCGGGAATCGCCTACACGGGCAGCGGCGTCGACGCCTCGCGGCTGGCATTCAGCAAATCGGCTTCTAAAGAGCGATTCGCACAGCAGGCTGTGCCGACGGCCCCGTATGTGCTCATTCATGAATCCGACACGCCGCATCGCATCGTGCAGCAGGCGATGCAGATCGGGTTTCCACTCGTGGTGAAGCCCGATACGCAAGGTTCGAGTCTGGGAGTCAGCATTGTCGCCACGGCCCGCGAACTGCCCGCCGCGCTCACTCGCTGTTTTCATTACGACTCGTTCGGCCTTCTCGAGCAGGCGCTCGTCGGCGAAGAATGGACCGTCGGAATGCTCGACGATCGGGCTCTGCCCCCGATCCACATCAAAACCGGACGCACATTTTTCGACTACGAAGCGAAGTACGAAGACAGCGAAACTCGTTACGATTTCGATTATGACGACTCGGCCGACGACGTCGAGCGTATCGTCCAGACGGCTCGAAACGCCTGTGCCGCCGTTGGAACCTGCGGCCTCGCGCGGGTCGACCTGATCGTCGACCAATCCGGCGACCCGCGGGTTCTCGAAGTCAACACAATCCCGGGACTTACCGATCATAGTCTTTGTCCCAAGGCGGCTTTACGTCTCGGAATGAGTTTTGCCGATCTCTGCCAGGAATGCCTGCAATCGGCCCTGCGCCGTACAGGCCGCCGCGCGACAACGCGCTCGGTCCAGGGCTGAGTGCGGAATCTGCCCTGGCTCAGCGGCGAGGCACAGCCGAGTCCTTGGCTTGAACTCCCGAATCATCGCCATGGCCCACGAATCTGCCTCCTCGAACGAAGCCGAAATTCAATCTGGTCTGCCAGTCAGAGCCTCCTTGGTCGGCTGGGGGCGCCGAATCTATCGCCCCGTGGCACTGGCGACGGCGGCCGCTACGGTAATCGCAGGACTGTTTCTTCCGCGGCTCAGAGAGCTGCTCCCCGACCTTCCGAATCGCAGCGAATATCGGCTGTCGGCGACGCAGATTGAGGTCACAAAACCGCCGCATTGGATTCCGCACAACTTCGTAGAGCAGGTCGTCGATCAGGCCGATCTTTCCCATGAGCTCTCGCTACTGGACGACAATCTGGTCGCCGAAGTGGCCGAGGCATTCTGCCATTCTCCGTGGGTTGAAGAGGTGGTCTCGGTGAAGAAGTCATATCCTGCGCGGGTCGTGGTCGGCTTGAACTACCGTCGGCCGGTGGCAATGGTCGAGGTTCGTCAAGGACACTACCCGATTGACGGCCACGGCGTCGTCTTGCCTGCCCAGGAGTTCTCTGTCGCCGACACCCGCGATTATCCCACGATTTCGGGAGTCGTCTCGACGCCGCAAGGACCAGCCGGAACGGATTGGGGCGACCCCGTTGTCGAAGACGCGGCCAGCCTGGCCGCCAGCCTGGCCGCCTCCTGGAAAACCCTCGGGCTGGCGTCGATTGTCTGCCCCAGAACATCTGAGGGGCATTCCTCATCCGAGGGTCATTCGAAGATCGACGAAGGGGTTTTCGCGCTGATATCGAAAGGGGGCTCGCGAATCATCTGGGGTCACGCTCCGAATACCGACCATCCGGGCGAGCTGTCGACGACACAGAAGATCGGCCGGCTCGAAAAATACGTGGCAGATTTCGGCGGTTTCGACCTCCCGCAGGGCCCCTATGAAATCGACATTCGCCACTGGCGCGACATTTCACGAACACCCCTTTCGGCCCAGCTCGAATGGCTCGATCAATTTCGCGAATGAGCGGCAGGTTTGTCTCAACGGGAGCCTTGAATGCGATTAACACGGTGCCTGCTTCTCGTGTCGGTGTGGGCCAGTCAGCTTTCGCAGGCCTGCGCCGACAATCTCGATTTTTCGACGACAGTCGTGGTCGTCGGCTCTGGCGAGCGTCCCGCCGCCGAAAAAGTCGCGCCCGCAGTCTTGACTGAAGAAATAGCGCGACGGACGGGACTCAAGTGGACCGTCACCGATCAATGGCCGAAGCAGGCCAAATCGATCATTGCCCTGTGTGTGAAGTCTGCGCCACCGGCGTGGAAGGCTCACATTCCCGCAGAGGCTATCGAGAGCCGGGCATTGCAGCAGGCCGAAGGCTTTTCGATTCGAGTGCAGCCACCGTCGGTCAATGAGCCACCCACGGTCTTTGTGATCGGCAGCGACCCGCGGGGCGTTTTGTTCGGCGCCGGCAAACTGCTCAGGTCACTTGAATGGGGCCCGGGCCGGGCCACTCTGCCGGGCGAATTCCGTGCCGATTTGTCGCCCGATGTACCGCTTCGCGGCCATCAATTGGGGTACCGTGCGCGGGCCAACAGTTGGGATGCCTGGTCTCCGGCCGCGTTCGACCAGCACATTCGCGAGCTGGTTATTTTTGGCGCCAATGCGGTTGAGAACATTCCCTTTCAAGACACAGACCGCAGTGTATTAATGCCGGTTTCGCGCGATGAAATGAATCTGGCGATGGCCAGGATTTGCGCCCGGTATGACGTCGACTACTGGGCCTGGGTTCCGGTTGAGTTCAAGCTTCCCGATGCGGAAAAGCAGCAGGCCTTTCTCAAGCAGCAAGAAGAATTTTACCGCGGTTGCCAGCGCCTTGACGGAATCTTCGTGCCGGGCGGCGACCCCGGAGACAACGGCGCTCGTGAATTGATGCCCTATCTTCAGGAGATGGGCGTTTTGCTCCAGAAGTATCACCCGCGCGCCAGAATATGGGTCTCGTTGCAGAATTTCTCGACGCGCGACGTCGACGAGTTTTATCGCTATCTGGGCGACGAAGAGCCCCTCTGGCTGGCCGGCGTCGTGATGGGCCCCAGCAGCCCGCCCCTGGCCTCGACGCGCGCCCGGCTGCCGAAGAACTACAGACTCCGCTGGTATCCCGATATCACGCATACCGTTCGCTGTCAGTACGAGGTTCCGTGGTTCGATCCGGCATTTGGCGTAACGCTCGGCCGCGAACCCGTTAATCCGCGACCCGTCGATTACACCGCCATTTATCGGAACGGCTATCGGTTTACCGACGGGTTCATCAGTTACTCCGATGGAATTCACGACGACTTCAACAAAAACCTGTGGAGTCAGCTGGGCTGGGAGCCCGATCGCGATCCGCGCGACATTGCGATCGATTATGCCCGCTTTTTCTTCCGTCCCGATCTGGCAGTGCCGGCCGCAGACGCACTTTTCGCTCTCGAAACCAATTGGCGCGGCAGCCTGGCCGTGAATGGTTCGGTCGATGGCGTCCTGCTGCAATGGCAGCGACTCGAAAATGAAATTTTGGCCGGATACCGCGACTGGCGATTCGATATGCACGTCATGCGGGCCTACTATGACGCCTATACGCGCCATCGGCTGCTCTATGAAACAGACCTTGAAAAACAGGCTCTCGCAGCACTCGGTGAAGCGCCCCGCAGCGGTGTTGGGCCCGCCTTGAAACAGGCTCGCGAAATCCTGAATCGAGCCACCACGCAACCCATTCACCAAGAGTGGTATGACAAGCTCGATGCACTCGCCGAATCACTTTTCAACGACATCGGCTACCAAACCCGGATGACGCGCTATCATGCCAGCGGCACTGAGCGAGGAGTCGTCATGGACTTCGTGAATTATCCGCTGAATAACCGCTGGTGGCTCGAAGATGAATTCGACCGCATTGGAAAACTTGGCGACCACGCCAAAGAACTGAAACGGATTGACGAGATCTGCCACTGGCAACATCCCTCGGAGGGAAGTTTCTACGACAATCTCGGCGACGTTGGGCATTCCCCGCGCATTCCCAAGCTGTTGTATATGGCCGATGCCATGCGTTTGGAGGACGAGCTTCCCTCGCCCACTCAACGCTGGATGGATCTACAGCGCCGCAATGCTCGATTGGCGTGGCATACGTATCTGAGCCGGCCGCCCAAAATGACCTACGTCGGCCTCGATCTTCAGGCCCGCTACACGGTGCGGCTGTTTGGCCAACGTACGTCGCCTCTAAGAATTGATGGCCTGAGTGCGAAACTGATTCGTCGCGGCGAGACGTACGACCAGGTTCAGGAACAGGAATTTGCAGTTCCGGTTGAGGCCCTTGCCGACGGCCGGTTGGAACTCACCTGGGATCAACTCGACGAAAAAGAACTGAACTGGAGAAATCGCCATTATGTCTCAGAGGTGTGGGTCATCAAACACGCTCGGCAATGAAAGGCCGCATTCGTAATTGGGGTGTGGGGCAGACAAGACATTGCCAGTCTGCCCATCTGCGGTTATATTCCCCGGCGCAAGGAAGAACTTTAACCTGGGAGGCCGCAGTCATGGATGTGGTGAATGTCCTCTGTCAAATCGCACAACCGGGCGATTGCATCCTCGACATTGGCGCCCATCGGGGCGACGTCAGTGGGGCGCTCGCAAAGAGTACGCAGGGAACTGCGCCGATTTACGCATTCGAGTGCCACCCTCAGCATTATTTTCATCTGGCGAAACGGGCTGGCGACTGCCCCAGCATTCATCCCTTCTGCAAGGCGATGAGCGATCGAATCGGGCACTCGACATTTTATTTTGGACTTGAGCCGCAGGTCGATCAGGCATCGACCCTGATGCCCGAATTGGCGAACAAAGATCGCCTTGGCGAAGGATTCACGAGCCTGCGGGTCGAGACCGATACTGTCGATCAATTCTGCCAGCGACAAGACCTCAAGCCCACCTTCATGAAAATTGACGTCGAAGGGGCCGAGTCGCTGGTGTTCTCGGGCGCGAAAATGATCGTCGAAAAGCACCGGCCGGCACTGGTGTTTGAGCACGGCTATTCACAGAGGGCACCCGTCGCCTGGTATTTTAACTGGCTGTCACAACTGGGCTACCAATTCTTTGCGATTGATCTGTTCGTATTTGCCGGCCCGGTCGTGACCGGCTGGAAAGACGTCGCTCCCGCGCTGCTTCCGATTGTTCCCGACGATCTTCAGGCGCTGCATCAAGAGACGTCGTGCATGATGAACGTGGCCGCCGTGCAGCCTGAGCGAATGAACGCCTACGGGCTGAGTCTGTCGGAACATTCACTGGCGGAGTTTTTTCGGATCATGCCGACGTTGAAGTTCCATGACCCCGAGCCGAAATTGAACGGTTGGCGGGCAACGGTGAGGCAGAATCTGGGCCGCGTTAAACGGGCTTTGATTCGCCATTGAATTCGCACCACCGTGAGGATGGTCGCCATGCAGTCACGGTGCACGGGAAACGACAGACGCGTAAATACGAATTGGCGGGAGTTGATACGCCGATTTGCGAATGTGAGATCTCGAATCTCACTCGCGCCGGCCACCCTTTTGCAGCCCTGTATAGGTATCGGGGACGACCATTCCCAGCCACGGGTCAGTGCGGGGGGTAAGAAACAACTCGGCGTAGACCCGCTCGTTGAGTGAATCCAGATTGCGATTCGATTCTGTCGCAAGCCATTCGTGCAAATGAGAGTGCAGGTCGTACTCATTCCGTATCGTGTCAATCGCCATCGCACTTTGAAAGCTACGGACCATCGCCGTCAAAGTCTCTTCCGAAGGGCTCGTGCTGGCCGTCCCCGGTTCGGTATCTAGGGCCGCAGGATTCTGGCGCCGAATCAGAACCACACTGGCTTCGTCAAGCACGGCGTCGTTCTGGTGAAGTACTCCAAGTTTTTGCCAAATGTCGTCGGTCATTGCCTGCCTGAGCCGTTCGGTTTGTTTAAATGCCATGCTCCTCAGAACCGGCAGCTCGACAAGGCCCTTGGTCATGGCGACGGCGCCTGCGCGAACAGCCGCCACGACCCGTTTGCGTGGCGCTTCCTGTTGAACGGCCGCAACCGGCGAGGAAGGCTTTGTGGAAACACTAATCTTCAATTGTTCCATATCGCGCTCCCAGGCTTGTTGAATCGACTGGAGCTGACGCTGGTGAAAGGCGACGAAGAAATCGTTTCGTTCCGAGTCGGCGAGTCGTGTGGCTTGCTGAAGTCCGGCCTCCACAAGCTTCAATTCTCGCAGGAACGCTTGCGGACCATACAGCCCGGGAAGCGCGTCAAAGGGGCGGCCTTCGGAATTGAGCAAATAATGAATGCTGTTGCCGGTCAGGGTTCTTTCCAGGATCCGTCCGTCGCCAAAATCAATCGTCACCCGCGGCACTGGACGGACCGACTGCCAGCACAGAACAAAGTGCCCTCTCAGGTAGTCGCTGATTTCGTGGTTGGCATAGAGCGCAGTGCGAAAGAAGCGGCTATTTGCACAACTGAATTCTTCAGTCAGCTTCCCGAGCAGGCGCAGCAAGAGGATTGGTTTATGTTGCCGTCGCGCGACTTCAGTAGCCACGTTGAGGTCGGTGTACCAATACAGCCGCGACGTGTAACAATCCCGCTGAGCTCCGACAACATCGAGTGCCGAATTCAGCCGGTCCCACTGGGGGTTGCCTTCACGATCAACTGCTGCAGTCTGCCACTCGAGCAGGTTGCGATGGGCATTTAGCAGAGCGGCCAGACCCTCGGGGCCGGCGGCTCTCAACCCGTCGACCGCCGCGGCAGCTGAAGCCGCGTCGTCTGAAAGCACCTTCGCGGCGAGCTCCGGAAGACTGACGGAAGCAGCGGCCCTGCCTTCGACGCCTGAATCGCTGGGACGTCTGGCGGCAGGATTCCGATCGGCCGCCGATGATTCACCGGCAGTTACGACAGAAGTTATCCCCAAAACCACGGCGGTCAGAAGCAGTCGCTGTGACATGGCAAATCCTCGGGTCCAGTGGAAGGCAGAAAATCAATTCGCACCAGAGGATTCTAACTGTCGCTCGGTCGTAAAGTTGTAACGAGCCAGTAACAAGTCGAAGACAACGCTGTCGATCGTCACACCGAATCGACCGGTCGGGCCACGGGTGCTTGCCCGAAAGAGCAAACACCCCCGGTCAGATCATAAAATACCAGCCTTCTTTCTCGCTCAGGCTGTCGGCATGGCGGGGGCACAGAGTGCAGACGTCATCGCCCACGACTTCGTAGGCGACGCGCACCGCCTCAAGGGTGCTCGACCAGATGGCGCCTGTTTCTTCAAAGACGAAGACATGCTGTGACCCCAGCCTTTGAAGCAGGCCGCTCGCATCAATCACCTTCGTCAAGTCGGGTCGCAATCCGCACAACAATACCGTCACCTGCGCCGCCTGCATGCGGGAGATGAAGCGATCGAGGACGCTCAAACATACGGCGTCGGCGTTCCTGACGCGTTTGAGCCGCAGCACAACTGCGCGTACCCCCAGCTTGGCTGTCTCAAGAATCGAATTCAGGTGTTCGTCGAGCTCGGGGGCCGCGCCGAAGAACAACTCGCCTTCCAGACTGTAGACTCGAATGCGATTGCAGACGGGGTCGGTTGAAATGCGTTCACGAACCACGCGCTCAGGAGCCAGCGTAAGTTCGGTCATATGTACCCGGGCGGCGCGCGGCACATAGAGCGTGAATGAAAGAAACACGCCAATCAACACGCAGAACTCGATCGAGACGGCAACCGCCGAGATGGCCGTCAAAGAGACGATCCAAGCGTCAAACCGCGTTGTCTTGAGATGATAAACCAGTTCCCGCCGATCGACCAGACGCCACGCCGAGAGCATGAGAATGCCTGCCAGACCGGCCCGCGGAATGAAGTACGCATACGGTGCGAACAATACCACAGT
>JAYTRB010000045.1:0-2359 GCA_043746425.1 Planctomycetia bacterium | reverse complement strand
CGCTGCATGCGATCGCGGACGATCGCCTGCCTGTCGGCAGAGGGATCGTAGCCCATCACGGACAACGTAAAGCCTCCCTTGCCATGCTGGCTGGCATGGCATGCGCCGCCGTTGCAGCCGGCTTTATAAAGGATAGGCAGTACTTGTTCGGCGAACTCCACCTTGGGAGCAGGGATAATTCCTTCGACATGCACGTTGACTGGCCGTGCGCTGCCTTCGGCAGTTACCGTGACGATCGCATCACCATTCCCCACGGCGAGCAACCGGCCGCCAGATGTCACTGTGACAATGGCTGGGTTCGAGGAAGTGAAGGACGATCTGGAAGTCAGGTCTTCCGAGCGCTCAGTAGCGGCGCCGGCCGGGTCGGTCGCGGTGACCAGCAACTGAACCTGCTCAAAGTTTCGATCGAAAACCGGATTCGCCGGAGAGACATTGAAATTGAGGGCGAGTGCCGTTTGTGAAAAAGACGCCAGAAAGTACACAAGGGCCGCATGCCGCACCACGCCGAGGCTAAGCAGGCCGCGGGGGCTGCTGATGGCAAAAGAAGACTGACGGGAGGAAAACACCAAAGCGTCCTCCAAAATTCGGGCAATTTGGACATGCGGGAGAGCAGGTGGCGGCAAAATCTCGGTCTTCGTCACGAATTCCGCAATCGATCGGGCCCCACGCTCTTGAACAGGCGAGACATCAACAACTGTTATTATGACGTATTGTTTCGGCCGATGCTATCCATAAACAGGTTTTTACGGATTCCGGGACGCACGACGTGATCTGGATGGCTTAGGCGAAGTTGATTCAGGATATGTGCGGAAGTCTGGCGGATGTACTGCCGGCAGGTTCATTTCAATGGGAGCCAAAGATGGCACGGTCGGCATGAGCGGGATCGTCGGAAGCGATCCTGCAATTGAGTGCCGACTTCCTCAGCGACACACGCCCTTTGCAGGTCTTTCTACGACAGCGGCAACTGTGAAGGCCATCGGCCAGCGTCGCTACCAGCGCTCAAAAACCTGACGGGAGCACGTTGTGCGCCCAGGATTTAGGAAGCAAATCAGCGAGAAACGCCTTGGCGCGGCCGGAACAATCGTTCTATAATTAACTGTTGATGCGATTTAAGTAGAGTCCCCTTGAGATGAAATCCGACTCCCCCCTTTTCCCCACCTCGATTTTTGCGTATCCCGCCTCCGACGGAGTAACCCGAAATGCTCGATTTGATCAGCGGATCGAACCGCAATTGCGAACAGATTGACCGTCGCGCATTCCTCAAAATTGGAAGTCTGGGAGGACTGGGTCTGACGCTTCCGATGCTCTTACAGCAACGGCAAGCGATGGCCAAGGACGGGAAAGCGGTTAAAGATGTCAATTGCATCTTCATTTGGACTCTCGGAGGAACAAGTCACCACGACACACTCGACCCCAAGCCCGAAGCACCGGCCAGCGTGAAAGGGCCATTTGCCGTCATCGACACGGCCGTTCCTGGCGCAAAATTTACAGAGGTCTGTCCGCGCCTGGCGCAAGAGCTGAACCGGTTTTCGGTGCTGCGAAGCTGGAATCCGAAAAACGGCAGTCACGGCTTCGCTGATCAATACTGCATGTCTGGCCGCGTCCCAAATCAGGCACTCACTTACCCCTGTATGGGGTCGGTCATCAGTCACGAAAAGGGGTTTAAATCGGCGCTGCCGCCGTTCGTGCAACTGGGAAATTATGTCGACCGCACATTTAACGGCGGGACCCCCGGATTTCTCGGTCTCGAGCACAGTGCCTTCGAGATACATGCCGAGGCGAATGTCGACAAGTTCAACGTCCGCGACATCACACCGCCGCTGAATATGGAGTTATCGCGAGTCGACCGCCGCAAGAACATGCTTTCGACGATCGATGCCTTGCAGAAAAAGGCTGAACTGCAACCCAAGGCGTACGACGCGCTCGATGAACATTACAAAGCGGCGCTCAATATGATCACCGCGCCGGAAACGAAAAGGGCGTTCGACATTGCGAGCGAAGACCCGAGGCTTCGAGATCGTTACGGCCGTACGCCGCTGGGGCAGCGGATGCTGCTGTCGCGGCGGCTGATCGAGGCGGGGGTGCGGTTCGTTACTGTGAGCGATCCGGCATGGGACAATCATCAGGACTGTTTCAATGCCTTGAAGAACAGTCGCATGCCGCCGATCGACCAGGCGCTTCCCGAACTGCTCATCGATCTCGAACAGCACGGGCTGCTCGATTCGACGCTTGTGGTGTGGATGACTGACTTCGGCCGGACGCCGAAAATCAACTCTGCCAGTGGTCGCGATCACTGGGCGACTGCGGGTTTTGTAGTAATGGCCGGAGCGGGGGTGCCGGGGGGACTCGTGATCGGGGC
>JAYTRB010000044.1:0-17743 GCA_043746425.1 Planctomycetia bacterium | reverse complement strand
ATTCTGACAGGCTGACTCCGGAGATGACGGAATCCAGCATAACCGACGATTGAGTCTCGTGTTACGAAAACCTTGTCATCTCGGAAAACTCGCTGGACCGCTACACCAGGTCCCGTTGATCTTAATTACCGACCGATCGGCTACTCGGGTTCCACCGCTTTTTCGTTGCGCACCGATTGTTTGTTGCTCACCGCCAGTCGCATCCGAACTGTCGAATCTTCGTCGTCAAACAAGAGAAGTTCTTTCCCAGAGAACACGACTTCCATCTCGATCGTCGATTGAACGGTTTCGCCCGCTATATAAGTTCGCTCAAATTCGTATCGATCTCCTTCGTCTGTGGTTCCGAGGTACTCCCACGACAAATCCGTCAGGGTGCCTTGACGTCCCAAACGGCAACCATGCGTGATGTCGCCTGCTGACCCAATCGGCAGCGGTTTAAATGTGAGGGTACATGAGCCTCCCCTGTCCGAAACTGAAACTTCGACCGATGCATATCTGGGTGTGATGCCAGTCGCCTCAGCGACGATTGGTGGCGAGGTCGCTCGACTTGGCGCCGCCGGAGTTGGTTCGGCCTTGTTACAGCCCAGAACCGACCAGAGGCAAGTGAGAGCGGCGAAGTTGATCGACGTACGCATGCAGACACTCCCCTGCCGATGAGCAATGAACAAAGGATCCGCATACCGAAGTGCGGCGAAATTCTGCTGCATTATGGTGGCCGCGCCCGGAGTCTTCAACTTGGATTTGTCCGTAGATCATATCAGGCGTCAGTGATTGGGCATGATACCATACGGCAGCAGGTGTGCGGGATGCTCGCTCAAGGCTTCGGATAGCACGCCCACGAAGACCTCGTAGTCGCCCCTTTTTAAATAACGCGAGGTGCGACCGCGCGATTCGTGACCCGGTACACCGCGCCCCAAGGGCGATTCGTGGAGGTCGTCGCAGAGGCACTCCGTTCGCATCCCGACATTCGAACGTCAATCAAAATGCTGCGTCTCGTTTTGTCGCTCGAAAAAACATTGCGAATGATGCGGTTGAGAAAATTCCTTTCCGCGGCAGACGAGACGAGTCTCCACGAGCCAGCGTTCGCTCGTCACGATGCGACGCGGTCGCATTGTCGGCTCGGGTGTGGCAGTCTCGGTGAATTGCTGCCGTGCTCGACAACTTGTTCGAGCAGTTCGCGGCAGCTTTCGGTCCAGTCGGGCCAGCGGAAATCAGCCGGTGATTGCACCTCTTCGGGCAGCCCCCGCTGCTGGTGCTGCTCGACAAGCTCGCTCAAGGCCGCGGCGTCGTCGGGGGGGAAGAACGCGGCATAGTAACTCGTTGACAGAAGCGACGGACGATTCGCCGCCACGGGTTCTTGTCGACAATCGGCGCTTGTCGCGCGCGACCGGTTGCCATGCTCTGCCGCTTGATGAACTCGCGTCACTTCGCGATGAACGGGCAGATCGCTGGCCAGAACCGGACAGCCGTGACTGAGGGCTTCGACAATCGGCAGATTGAAACCCTCGGCGCGGGAGGTGGTTATCAGCCCGGCGGCGTTTCGATAGCAATAATCGAGCTCGTGATCGCGCGCGTCGTCGAACCAGAAGAGTTTAGTGCCCCACTGCGGGTGCCGGCGGATGCGCTCGATAAAGTCGCGGGCGTCGGCGTGCGGTCGTCCAAGAATCACGAGATTCACATCGAGCGAGCGGGCCCACAGCCGTTCGAAGGCGTCGAGCGCCAGCGCATTGTGCTTGCGCCGGGCAATCATGCCGACCATCAGATAGGTTCTGCGGTCACTGGCGGAAGCGAAGAGGGTCGTGAAAGCATCGCGCACAGGTTCGTTGCACTCAGCCGTGTCGAGGTCGGCTCCCAGTCGAAAAGTGCCGCGTCTGCCAACCTGTTGAAAACGGGGACAGAAATCGTGCGTCAGTGTCGTTTCTGCGCGGGCAATTGACCGTCGCTCTGAGCCAGTTTCTTTTTTCATCGGGCTGTTCGCCGTGACCGGCGTGTTGGCCCAGATCGCAGAGGAATCGGCAAGACCGCGGGCCCGTTCGACCGCATCAATTTCATCGAGAGAGTTCTGCGAGATTCCGATGACGAAGTCGGCGATCATTCGCACGGTGTTCCACCACACGCCGAAGATCTGCCGCAGATCGGAGGGAGTCACTTCGGGATGCGTGAGGGGAATCAGATCGTAGAGCACGAATCCCAGAACGGCTCCCTGAGCTTTCGCCGCGCGGATGGCGTCCCAGGGATAGTTGGGATCCCACGAACTATCGGCCAGAAGCAGGACATCGCCCGGTTTGAAGGCCAAGGCTTGTTGCGAGAGCCGCCGGACGGGGGCGAGAGCCAGGTGTCTGGCGCGGTTCACCACACGATGTTTGAGCCAGCGCGAAAAAGCGAGCAGGCGCGTGGCCTCGAGACCGTCCCTGAGTTTTTCACGCAATCGCTGATGCAGCCGCGCGCCGGCGGCTTGCAGCACGGGCCGTGTGGCAGAGGGAGACACCAGATGGTCGACGACGACGAAACCCGCTGCACGGCTGAAGGCGACCGCGCGGCATTCGAGGCCCAGCTCAAGACCGATCTGGGGCGCCGCGTTGACGATGTTGCGGACAACCCGCTGAATGCCGGTATTTCCATCGTGCGTGTGCGTCGCCGTGCAATCGATGTAGACCGTTCTGGTCGCCACAGCGGGGTGAGTGATCGTTGTTTTCATGGTCAACCTCGCGGTGAAAAACCGCGCGGCGCTCGTAGTCGAACTTGCCCGAGCGATTGCGCGAAAGCCAAATGAATTCTCGAGTGTGTGAAAAAGGTGGACAGGCACTTCACAGCAACTCAGTTCCCTGCGATTTTCGACGGTTGTTGGGAGCCAGTCTTCGTTTTTCACAGGGCGGGTAATGACTCAGGCGACCGACCGGGCAACGGCGGGAGTGCTTGACGCCGTCGACATGCCCGAAGTCTGTTCGACGACGCGATCGAGCAGCTCGCGGCAGCTTTCGGTCCAGTCGGGCCAGTGAAAGTTGGCTGAAGACTTCACGCCGGGGAGGGTTTTCAATGCTTGATGCCGGGAAATGAGGCGGGCCAGCGCCAGGCTGTCGCCCGAGGGAAAGAAGGCAGCGTAATCGCCCCCGACCTCGCGGTGTACGGCGATGTCGCTGGCGATGACGGGGCACCCCTTGCTAAGCGCCTCGACGATCGGAATGTTGAAACCTTCAACATACGACGCGGTAATCATGGCCGCCGCGTGACGATAGCCGAAATCGAGCTCGGCATCAGACAGGTCTTCAAACCAGAACAGCTTTTGTCCGAACTGGGGATGATTGCGAATCCGCAACACGATGCCGTCAGCGTCCCAGTAGTACTTGCCGACCATCACGAGGCGCAGGTCGGCGCCTTGCGACCACAGCCGCTCGAAGGCATCGAGAACGAGTCCCTGGCTTTTGCGGGCGCAAATCCAGCCGACCATGAGATAGGTTCGGCGGTCGCCCGAGGCGGCTGATGGATCAAGACGACAAGGTTGAACCGGGGGAAAGGCAACGGGGCGCAAACGATCTTTGTTGAGAGCTGGCAGCGGCTGCTCGGGGGGAGTCTCCGATTTTAATTCGCTTCCAAATGCTGCGGCAACATGATCTCGCACGGTTCCTCCGGGAAGAGCCCCATCGAGTTCGGCGCCCAGCCGAAAGTGCGACAGGCGGTGCACGGAGAGCGGTTCACGTTCGGGGTGCATGCGATCGACCTCTTGAATATCGTGGACGACAGCCTTCGAAATGCAGACGATGAAGTCGGGAATACCGCGGACCTTGTTCCACCACGGGCTGAAGAGGGCTAGCGTGTGGGGATCGACCGACTGCGGGTATTGAATGGGAATCAGATCGTAGACCACCAGACCGACGAGTGCTCCGCGGGCCTGGGCGGCCTGAACGTCTTCCCAGGGGTAGCCGGGCGCCCAGGTGGCATCGGCCAGCAGCAAGAGGTCTCCTTCGCCAAAGCAAATCAGCGGGGGCAGCCACGCGCGGGCCATGCGGGCGACCTCGTTTCTGGCGTCGCGCAAGAGTCGCCTGGCCCACCGCGCTGTGTCGAAAAGACGAACCGCTTTGAGGGCCGCTCGAATTCGTGTCGCGAGGCCATGGCCCGCGTCGCCGGTTGCTGACGTGGGCTGTTTCCCGCGGCCGGCAGGAACAGGCAGCGGGCCGGTCGGGCGAAACCCGCGCCACCGGTCGAGGGCCATACCCTGACATGTCAGGCCGAGGGGCGAACCAGCCTGGGGGGCCGTGTTGACGATATTCCGCACCAGCCTCTGGATGCCCGAATTGAGGTCGTTTCCGCAGGTTGAGGTGCAGTCGATGTAGACGTTGCGAATGGGCGCCTGTCGAAGCTTTGCGCTGGTGAGCATGCCGGTCAATCCTTACGAACGTTCGAACTTGGCAAGGTTCGCAAGGCAATGTCAATGCACATGCGGCGAGCCGCGCCACATGAGCCACCATCGCAGCACGGCTTCAGAGAAACGGGGAAAACGCCGCTCAATGCGGTTCAGCCGTTTGGCAATTTTCAGCGTGGCCGGCCCCATCTGCGTATTGCAGAATTCGGTGTAAGGCAGGTAGTTGTCGTGAACATTGGCCGGGACGGCCAACCGCGGAATCAACTCGCTGTCTTCTTTACGCACATAAAAGCGGTTCAGTCCGTCGAAGAAGGCGAACAGGTAATCTGCCTCAAGCAGCAGGTTTTCCCACAGGGCGTGGGTCGGCTCGGTGGTATTTGGTTTGGTCGCCTCGACGACGACGACCCGCGGCCGGAACTGCCGAAAGTCGGCGCCCGCCAGAACCTGCGGTTCGTGACCTTCGACGTCAACCGACAGGAAATCGACGGGGCCTTTGACATGCTGGCGGCAGATTTCGGCTAATGTCAGCACAGGGACTTTGCGCGGCACATATTGGAAACCGAAGCGGTTGCGAGCGGTTTCGGCGTTATTGACATCGAAGGTCGAGAGGCCGGCCGCCTCGGGAAACTCGTGCAACGTCGCCTCGCCGCAGTGATTTGAGACGGCGACTTGCAAATTGATGTCGCGCGACCGGGCCCAGGCGACGAGGTCGTAGATGCCCGAGGGCTCGACGTTGATTCCCCGCCAGCCACGGGCGTAAAAGTGGGCCGTTACCGAACCTTCGTTCGGGTGGTTGGCGCCGACGTCAATGTAGAATCCCTTGTAATCGGCGGGAAAGAGCCGGTTCAAGAGCACATCTTCACGATTTTGTGCGTAGGAAATCATCGCCGTCCCTCCGGATTGCGGCAGCGATTTCTGCGACCCTCGCCGAAGGACGCGAGAATTTCGCTGCCCGGTATGTGATCAGGCAGCCAGCCGAATCGCAGTCTGGCGCAGTCCCAGGCGCTCGAGGTCGGCAGTCACCATATCGCGGACCAGTTCTTCAAACGTCATCTCGGGCTGCCAGCCCAGAATGGTGCGCGCCTTCTGCGGATCGGCCATGAGCAGGTCGACTTCGGCCGGCCGGTAAAACGCCGGGTCAATGACGACGTGATCTTGCCAGTCGAGTCCTGCGTGGGCAAAGGCAATCTGTACGAATTCAGCGACCGAATGTGCGGCGCCGGTGCCGATGACAAAGTCGTCTGGCTGGGGCTGCTGCAGCATGAGCCACATCGCGCGTACATAATCGCCGGCGAAACCCCAATCACGTTTGGCTTCGAGGTTTCCCAGTCGCAATTCTTTGGACAGGCCCAAACGAATCTGCGCCACGCCCTGCGAAATTTTGCGGGTGACGAATTCAGGACCGCGGCGGCGCGATTCGTGATTGAAGAGAATTCCCGAACAGGCGAACAAATTATAGCTTTCGCGATAATTCATGGTGATGTAATGGCCATACACCTTCGCCACCCCATACGGGCTGCGCGGATGAAAAACAGTCGTTTCGCGCTGCGGCGTTTCATGCACCTTGCCGAACATCTCACTCGAACTGGCCTGATAGAAGCGAATTTGCGGGTCGACCTGTCGAATGGCGTCTAACAACCGCGTCACTCCCAGACCGGTGACTTCGGCCGTAAAGATCGGCTGTTCCCAACTGGTGGGGACGAAGCTCTGCGCGGCGAGATTATAGACTTCGGTGGGATGAATCTCTTCGAGCAGGCGAATGAGCGAATTCTGATCGAGCAGGTCTCCCTGATGCAGATGAATCTTGTCGGCAATGTGCTCGATACGTTCGAGACTGGTCGTACTCGACCGGCGCACCATGCCATGCACGACGTAACCCTGTTGGAGAAGGAACTCGGCCAAGTACGAGCCATCCTGCCCGGTAATGCCGGTAATCAGCGCCGTTTTGGTCATACCGCAATCCTTTGCTTGCCGCACCAGCCGCGCTTGGCGTCGGCGGCGAAAAGATGAGAAAGAGGTGGCATCCCGGCGACAGCGGGCCGGCCCGCGAAAGTAATCGCGTTCGGGCGCGCCGAGTCGAAAAGAGCCGCAGCCTGCGGCGTTCGATGAATCATCCTTGACCCCCGGTATTCGTGCCCGGTGCATGCCTGTCATCCGGACTTGAGGCGGGAAGGTATACTTGTGCGGTAAATGTATGTCAAGAGGGGGTTCCTGCGCACGCGGAGTGCGCGGAGGGCGACGGCGGGACAGGGTTCGCGCGCCGCTTTATTCTCGTTGTTCTCGATAAAATGTCAGCAGGAGTACGGAGACTGCCGTTGGAGACAAGTAGGTCAAGCAGGGCGCTGGAAAAGACCCGGGTGTCGCCGGAAGTGGCAGGCGAATTGGTAGTTCTGGCTCGACAGATGCGGAAACTGCTGGACACGGCGGACGGCATCCCAGCCAAACCCCAGACATCTCGGAAACAGTCGCCCGACGGTGGACCCGAAGACCCGGGCCTCGACGCCGACCGCTTTCATTTGAGCCATCGCTATGCGCGGCGATGCGGTAACACGCATGATCAATTTTTTTTGCGGAGATGGCCGACATGAATGAATTGATTACAGCACTGAAGCGACCCGTGGCCTTCGCGAATTGCTGCTTTTTTCGCTCCCCGGTTTGAGCCCTGCGAGACAGGCGGGCCTCGCACCGAGTCAAGCGGCCCGACAGTAATGGGTCAGTTTGATTCGGACGTTGCGTCTTGCGTCGGGGCGGGAGGGTTGACCGGGTTTCCTTTAAGCCGCCGAATGAGCGGCGCAAATGCTGCAAATATCCATGCTGCTTCAAGGAAAACGAACGGGAATCGCAATTCTCGTAGCGTAGCAAGAGGAAGCAGTACGGCGACTATGCAACATGATCCCGCTCCAATCACATGAATAAACCTTGGTGCGTTCGTCAGCCACGCTCCGAGTAGGAAGATAAAGAGGGGCCGGACGACAGCGACATCGTAGCCTTGCCAGTCATCGGCGTCTGCGAAAAAGCCGAGACCGGAGTCGATCACAGTCCACGGCATCGCGAAAAGGAAGAGCGACAAGAATATTTTGCGGAGGTCCATGCCCCGATTCTATCCCGGCGGCAGGGGGCGGGAAAGCCGTGGCAAAGCGGATTGCAGGCATGCCGGAGTTGAATTCGCGGGACTGAAGTAGAATTGCATCTCCATCGCGGTTTTTGTGTTTCGCGCGTATTCTGGCCCATCCGTCGCCGTGCATTACATGTGTTACAACTTCGCCCGCGTCCACATGACCCTGCGATCTACGCCCGCGATGATGGCTGGTGTCACGGATCACTTGTGGTCGATCGAAGACATCGTCGGGTTGCGCGATAATCGGGACAATAATTAAAACTGACCCACGACCAGCCCGACGTTCCAATGGCCTTGTCGTTGCGAATCGGCCACGATTGGCGTAAAAGGCATACTATTCGCCGCAGAGTTCGTCGTGATCGCGTCTGACGCGAATACGATCTGGCTGCCACATCAGTTTGCCTGAGTTCGCGCAGCGCCTGCCCGCTGCCGACAACTGGAGATAGAAACGAGACAATCGCACGATGCCGCATCGGTTGATCACCGACCAGACTGGGTTTGAAGAACTTTGCCAACATATTCGCCAGGCTGGCGAGGTGGCGTTCGACACCGAGTTTCTTTCTGAGCACACCTACCGCCCAGAACTGTGCCTCTTGCAATTCGCCACTCGTGAGCGCTCGGCGGCCGTCGACCCCTATGAGGTGCGCGACCTGTCGAGTTGGTGGAAACTGATGGCCAGCCCCGACATCGCGGTCGTGACTCACGGCAGCCGCGAAGAAGTGCGGTTCTGTCTTTGGTGCGCCGGCGCCCGGCCGGGTCGCGTTTTTGACGTGCAGATCGCCGAGGGGCTTCTCAGCCGCAGTTTCCCTCTCAACTACAATGCGATCGTGGCCCGCGTGCTGAACCTGCGAACACAGGGCAAAGAGACCCGCAGCGACTGGCGCCGGCGGCCTCTCACCGACCGGCAAATTGCCTACGCCATCGAAGACGTTGAGCATCTGCTGGAAATTTATGCGAAGCAATCGGCCATGCTCGCTTCCCGCGGACGAACGGCGTGGGCCCAGGCCGAATTCGACCGCTTCGTCGCCGATCTCGAGCAGGAACCCCTGCGCGAAAACTGGCGCAGGCTTCCCGGCATTCAGAGCCTGTCGTCGCGCGAACTTGCCGTGGCGCGCGAGCTGTACCAGTGGCGCGAGCAGGAAGGCCTCAAACGCGACAAACCGATTCGCAAGGTGCTGCGCGACGACCTGATCGTCGAACTGGCCCACCGCCAGCCCCGCGATGTGACCGACCTGCTCGCCACGCGCGACATGAATCGCGGCGACTACAAACGGGCGGCCCCTGACATGCTCGAAGCGGTGCAGCGCGCTATGGAGCTTCCTGCCGACCAGCTCCCGCAGGTGAAGCGCTCAGACAAAGACCAGGACGAACAGATTCTGGCGCAACTCCTGTCGATCGCGCTGGCCAACCGCTGCGCCCAGATGGAAGTCGCCATGGGACTGGTCGGCACGACCGCCGATTTGCGGCATCTCGTTCGCTGGCATGTGTACGGCGATCGGAGCGGCGACACGCCGCGGCTCATGCACGGCTGGCGGGCCGAGGTGTGCGGCGAACTCCTCACCGACGTTCTGGCGGGTAAAATCGCACTGCGCGTCGGCGATGCGCGATCAGATCATCCGCTGGTCTTCGAAGGGCCTAGCGACTGCCCAAAATGAGCACGGCGCCGGCCGCCATGATCGCCGCTCCGCCCAGACGCTTCAGGAAATGTCCTTCCTGGAACATCCGGTGTCCTAGAATCACGGTGATGATCGTCGAAATCTGAAACAGTGCCAGACTATACCCGACTTGCAGGCGTTCGAGTGTCACTGCCGTGCAGAACTGCATCACCCCCGTCGTCACCGCGAGTGACGTGCAGGTTATGGCGTTTGTACGGAGGATGCCCAGGTCAGATGTCAGTTTCCCTTTGCTCCACAGCAATGCCACGGCCATCAGCGAGACGCCGAAACCCAGCACGCTCCAGAACGCGAATGCCGTAAGAGCCGATGTTTCCCTCAGCGCCTGTTTGAAAATGACCGCCTCAGTCGCCGAGAACAGGAGCGCGCCAAATCGCAGTTGAATGCCCCGGTCGGCGAGAAATAGCGCGAATGATTTTAATCGTGGAGTTCCGGCGTCGCGATCGACCAGTCCGAAGCTGCCGGCGACGACCAGAACAACTCCGGCGAGGCCCAAGGGGCTGGGAATTTCACCCAGGAGCAACATCGCCGGCACGAGGCTCACGACCGATTTGTAGGCATTGATCGGGCCAAGAATCGAGAGCTCAGACCGCTTCAATGCTTCGACCAGGAGCACGTTTCCCGCAACGCCCACGAGGGTGCAGACGAGCATCTCAAGCCAGAAGGCAAGCGACAATGAGCGAGAATCGACAATGCAAATCGGCAGACAGACGATCGACAACAGGCCATGCGTGGCACAAACAACGCCCAGCGGATGGGCGTTCTGGCGGGTTAACAGCTTCTGCAAGACGTTCGAGCAGGGATTCGTGGCAATTCGCAGCGCTACGCACAGCCAGACAAGCAAACGAATTCTCCCGAAATCATCACGCGGCAGCTGCCAGTGTCTTGCGGTTCATTTGACGGGGGGCGTGCCGGCCTTGGGGGTCTTCGGCGCGGCCGACTTGTCGCCAAAGTCGCCGGCTTCGACGATGACCATCCGTTTGGGATCGACATATTTTCGGAAGGCTTCGTCGACCGCTTTGGGGGTGGCCGCCAGAATCCGCTTTTCGAGGTCAGCATAGTACTTCATCGTCCGTCCTGCATGCAGGTTCTCGGTCAGAATCTTGACCAGACTGCCGTCGTCGGTTCGCATCACTTCCTGGGCTTGCAGATATCCTTTTTTCGCGAGCTCAAGCTCGTCTTTGGTAACGCCATTCTTTAAGAGCCGCGCCAGCTCTTCGTCAATCGCGAGTTTCAGCTTTTCGATATTTGAAGGATTGCAGATTGCAAAAATCGAAAAGGCGGTGCGTTTGTCGATCGCAGAGGCCGTCAGGCCCGAACGCACGCCATACGAGAGCCCCTCTTTCTGCCGGACGCGGTCGCCCAGTCGCGACGACAGCGTGCCGCCGCCGAGAATGAAGTCGGCCATGACCAGCAACGGATAATCGGTGTCATCGTCGCGCATTGAAAAGACCGTTCCCGCGGCATAGGTGGCGTTCGCCTTTTCAGGGGTGCGAATCGTCTCGAGTCGGCTGCTGAGTTTGAGGTCGCCTGAGCGGTGGAGTTCGGCGTAGGGCTGGGCCGGCTTCCAATCGGCCAGAATCTTTGACAGCAGGCCGACTGTCTCGTCGACGTCAAAATCGCCCGTTATCGCCACTTCTCCCTGGGCCCCCAGAAACTCGCCATACAGTTTTTGAATCTCTGCCCGAGAGACAGCCTGATAGCGCGCCATCTCTTCGGCAATCGTGGCGACATACCGCGGGTCTTCTTCGTCGTACGGGCTCAATGCCCGCCGCACGGCACGAAAGGCGAGGGGCGTCGGGTCATTGAGCTGCTTCTCAAGCCCCGCGGAATGTTCGCGTTTGAGAATTTCCAATTCCTCTTCTGGCAGGCTCGGCTCGCGAAGCACCTGTCGCAGAAGTTCGAGCATCGCGGGCAAACTTGTACGCTTGGCCTGAATGGCAAAATTGACTTCGCCCGCGCTGCCAGCGGCGTGCAGTTCGGCATGTTGATTATCCAAGGCATCCTGCAATTGCTGCCGGGTCAGCATCGCCGTGCCGCGAAGCATCAGTTCTGGCAGCAGCACCGTCGCGGCGCTTAAACCGCGCAGGTTCTTTTCATTGCCGTAACGCAGCGTCAAGCGCAGGTTGACTGCCTCGCCGCGCGTCTTTTTCGGAAGAAGCGCCGCCTTAAACTTTCCCGGCAGGTCGGGCCTGACGATTCGAGCTTCGATTTTTTCTGGCGCAACGTCGAATTCTTCTCCCTGGGCGATCGACTCGCGTCCCTTGTAATCGCCGATCATCCCGGCCAGATCGGGAGTTTCGGGAATGTCGATTTTTTCAGACTGTTTGACGGGAATGTACATTCCCACGGTACGATTGTCGGGCCGCAGGTACGCGTCGGCGACGCGTTTCACGTCATCCGGCGTCACCTTTTCGACGCGATCGCGATAGAGAAAATAGAGTCGCCAGTCGCCTTGGGCCGCCCAATTACTCAGATCAATGGCGATTTTTGTGCTGTCTGCGGCATCCAGCTCGATCTGCTTTAAGAGTTGCTGACGGGCGCGCTCGGTCTCTTCAGCCGTGACCCCATCGTGACGCACTTTTTCGATTCCATCGAGCATCGTTTCAAGGACGACATTCGGCTCAATTCCCTGGCTGACTTCGGCGGACAGCAGCAAGACGCCCGGGTCGTGCAGGGCAAAGGCGCCCCCTGAAACGCGCGACGCCTTGCGGCTTTCGACGAGTGCCCGATACAGCCTGCCAGAGGGGGCCGGAGTGAGAATACTCTCGAGCACGTCAATCGCCGCGAAATCGGGATGCCCCCCCGCGGGAATGTGGAACATCATACCCACGACCGCGACATCGCCCACACGGCGCAGTGTCACAATTCGCTCGCCGTCCTGTGCCGGTTCTTCGGTGTACGTCTGCTCGAGCGTGCGCTCGGGCCGGGGAATGGCTCCAAAGGACTTTACGGCCAAAGCCAGCGCCTTTTTCGCATCAAAACTACCAGCGACGATCAGCATCGCGTTATCGGGCTGATAATACCGCTTGTAGAACCGCTTGAGGCTTTCCACCGGGACACGTTCGATATCTGCCCGGTTGCCAATGGTCGTTTTCCCGTAATTGTGCCATTCGTATGAGGCCGCCATCATGCGGTTCATCAACACCTGCGAGGGCATGTTCTCGCCGCGCTCGAATTCGTTGCGGACGACGGTCATTTCTGATTTGAGATCTTCGCCCTTCACATTGCTGTTGACCATCCGATCGGCTTCCAGATCGATGGCGAATTTCAGGTTGTCGTCGTTCGCAGGCAGAGTCTCATAGTAGTTCGTGCGGTCGTACCAGGTCGTGCCATTGAAGTCTGCCCCCCGCGCCTGCAGCAATTTGGGAATCGCAGTGTTGGTTGGCGTTCCTTTGAACAGCATGTGCTCGAGCAGGTGAGCCATGCCGGCTTCGCCGTAGCCTTCGTGACGCGACCCGACGAAAACGGTCAGGTTCACTGTCACCGTTGGCTTCGAGGGGTCGGGGAAGAGCAGAATCTTAAGGCCATTGTCGAGTCGGTACTCGGTGATGCCTTCGATGGCCCCAATCTGTTTCGGCACGGCCGGCTCGGCGGCCTCGACCCGTTGCTGCGGCAGGGCAATTTGGACAATACCGACCGTCAAGGGGGCCGATCCCTCGGCCGCCAGCATGAAAAACAGCACCCCCGCACCAGCCAGCAGTTTCAGTCGTCCCGTCAACATTTCAATTCCCTCGAATTCAAGACCTGCGGCGAACCGCAATGGATAGCCGATGTGTCGTCGCCAAAGGCCGCGACACACCCTCTCGCTAAGATTCAGAGGCGATCCGCGCTCTCCAGGGCATCCATCCCAAGCCGGAATCCTAGCCCGTGTTCATCCGAATTGGAATCGTGCGACGGCAACTGACTCGCAGCATAACGAACATCACGTGGACTCTCTTCTAAGATTCGGCCTATCGCGGGCGACGTCGCGTGCCCAGCGACGCCTCAAGGTTCAGCCGATCTGCGGCAGACTTTTGCCGACGCTGTGAGACATACGCCCGCCGCGCGTTTCCACGAGGGAGGACTTGATAACGCAAGTTGCCAGTCGAGATGTCTGATTTTGGACGGCAAATCGAAGGCCGTAGTGGTTCGTAACTCCTTACCAGAGCTTGACTTTCCCAAGCTGGGCGTGGTCGGGATTGCAGCCAATTCCGGTTTTTGGTAAACCCCCCGCCCTCGCCCATCCCGTCGAAATTACCGGACTTTGACATGCAGCCAGGACATGCAACGAAACCAAAACGCCGCTCGCTGGTCGACACCCTGTTGTATGGAACGACCGTGGCGGCGGCCCGGTTTCCAGTTCTTACACTGGCCGTCTGTCTGGGGCTGGCCGCCGTTTGCACTTTGTACACGCGCGATCATCTGGCGTTTAAGACGAGTCGCGCCGATCTGATTGACCCCAATACCGACTACCACCAGCGCTGGCTCAACTACACACGCGAATTTGGCGACGTGACCGAAGACATGGTTGTGGTCGTCGAGGCCGACGACGCGGCCACGATCACTCAGGTGCTCGATGAACTGGGGGGGCGACTCGAGCGCGAGAGCGATCTCTTCAAGAACGTGCTGTTCAAGGTTGACCTCAGCCGCTTGCGACAGAAAGCCCTGCAGTATTCATCGCCCGAACAACTGCAGATGATTCTGGCCCAGCTCGACGAATTCAGCCCCTTTTTGAAGCGGTTTAACCTGCTCACGCTGCGGCATTTCCTGCATGGCTTGCGGTCGGCGCTCGAAAGATCTGCACAGCAGCCCCCCGAAGTCGCGGCGATGATGACCGAGCCGATTCTGCAACAGGCCCAGATGCTGACGGCGAGCCTCGAAGAATACACCCGCGACCAGCGGCACTATATCTCTCCGTGGCAGACCCAGATGCCAGCCGAATTGGCCCAGCTTGAAACGGTCTTTCGCGATCGGTATCTCACCAATGAAAAAGGGACGATGGGGTTTCTGAAGGCGCAGCCGACGACCACCACCAGCGACTTCAATGGCTCGTGTCCCTCAATCGACCGGCTGCGCGAAGTAATTGCGGATGTTGCCGCGCGGCATCCGCAAGCGCGGCTGTCGCTCACCGGAATTCCCGTGCTTGAAAGCGACGAGATGCGTTCGTCGCAGACGGCCATGTTTTACGCCTCGATCCTGTCGTTCATCGGCGTCGCTGCGCTTCTGGTTTTCGGCTTTCGGGGTTTGCGGTATCCGATTCTGGGGAACTTCGTCCTGCTGGTCGGCATGGCCTGGTCATTCGGGTTCACGACGCTGGCCGTCGGGCACCTCAATATCCTCTCGGTATCGTTCGCCGCGATGCTCATCGGAATCGGCATCGATTATACAACGGTGTACATGTTGCGGTATCTGGAGTGCCGACACGAGGGGCACGACGCCTATTCAGCGGTCATCGCAACCGGAACCAGCGTCGGGCCGGGAATTCTGACGGCGGCGATATCATCGTCGGTCGCCTTTATTTGTGCGATGCTTACCGACTTCGCCGGTGTCGCTGAACTGGGAATTATCGCCGGCGGCGGCATTCTGATTTGCACCGTGGCAGCGTTTGTCGTGCTGCCGGCAGTGCTGGTGGTGGCCGATCGTAACCGTGGGGGGCATGCGCTGCCCCAGCCGCTTGAAAGCCGCTGGTTGCGGACGCTGACGACGAAGTACCCCGTGTGGGTCACAGGCCTTTCCAGTCTGGCCATCGTGGGAATCGCCGTTTTTGGCGTGCGCGTCGAATATGATTACAACCTGCTGCATTTGCAGGCCCGTGGACTGGAATCAGTTGAAGTGCAGAAGCGGATTTTCGATCAAGCCGACAATTCACTGTTGTTTGCCGTCGCGCTCGCCGAGAACCCGCAGCAGGTGCTCGAACTGAAAAAGAGGTTTGAAGAGCTGCCGACGGTTCATCACGTTGAAGAACTGGCGGCGATTCTGCCGCGCTACCCCGCGGAAGACACGCAGTTGCTGGTGCAGGCGGCCAACGCCGAACTGGCGACACTACCGGCCCGAACGGCCGCACCGCTCGAAGTTGACCCCAGTCTGGTCGGCATTGAACTCGAAAAGATCGAGCGGGCACTCGAGGCGATGGCGTCTCCTGCGGCGCAGGGGGCCCGCGCGCAGATTGACCGGTTTCTCGATCAACTGTCGGACTTGAGTCAGCCGGCACAGATGCAATTGCTGCGTGATTTTCAGACGACGATGGCGGCCGATCTGCTGGCCCGCCTTCAGGGCCTGGCGGCCATCGCGTCTCCCGAGCCAGTTAGTCCCGCTGACCTGACTCCGGCGCTCGCCGGGCGGTTCATCAGCCCGCAGGGAAAATGGCTCATGCAGGTCTATCCCAAATCGCAAATCTGGGACATTGGCCCGCTTGAGAATTTCATCACCGACGTGCGCTCGGTCGACCCCGAGGCGACCGGCACCCCGCTGCAAACCTACGAGGCCTCGCGGGCCATTAAACACAGTTACGAGACGGCGGGCATCTATGCCCTGTTCGCCGTCTGTGTCTTTCTTCTCATCGATTTCCGCAATTTGCGCGATTGCGTTCTGGCCCTGCTCCCTCCCCTGGCGGGAACGGCCCTGATGTTCGGCGTTCTAGGGCTGTGCAACATCGACCTCAATCCGGCCAATCTGATCGTATTGCCTCTCGTGGTCGGTCTGGGTGTCGACGGCGGTGTGCATGTCATTCATGATTTCAGAACGCAGTCGCAATTCGGACCATACACCCCCTCGGCAAGCGTCATCAACGCCATGTTTGTCAATGCGACCACAACCATGGTGGGCTTCGGCAGCATGATGATTGCCGCCCATCAGGGACTGTACAGCCTGGGGCTGGTCCTGACGATCGGCGTCGGCACATGCCTGCTGGTCTCGATCGTGCTCGTGCCGGCGCTGTTAACCTGGATCTCGCGCGGTCGGGTGGCCGATCCGGCCGCTCGGTTGTCGCCTGAAGGCGTCACTCAAGATTTCGACCATGAGTCGCACGCAGCCTACGCGGGGGGCCTGCATGTTGTTCAGTTTCTGCGTGATGCGCAGGGCAGTTTGCACTCTGACCCGAACGATGATCGAGAAGATCTCGCAGCATAGGATCGGCTTGCACGCCTGCCGCGCGTCATCAACGGCGCTCAATTGATTGTCATGAGTGCCTGAAGAGCAAGACGATGAGACAGCCTGGCTCTCGCTTCGCTCCACTTTTCCAAGCACTCATCGACAAAGACCGAGACGAAACCGACGCGTCGCGCCGCCGGTTGTCGCCCGAGCCGTCAGGGGCTGTCGCTGTCGCTTCGTTACCTGGGAAGCGTGCCGGTTTTGGCTGCGTCAACTTGCCTGTCGGACGCAGAAATCGATCCGTCGCGGCAACGCCCCCCCGCTTCGCCGCCGAGCGCGCTCCCATCGACCAGGGCTTCTCGCGGCAGTCGAGCGAGTTATAATCGAAGCTGTTGAGTCTCTTCGGCAGAGGCATTTGATGTCGATTTCAGTTGATTGTTCGCGCCCGTTCGGAGCGAGCCCACGGAAACCTCGTCTTCCAGGAACGTGTCATGAACGGATTCGCTCGACTTTCTCATCTGGTTCATGCCCGATTCATCTGGCTGTTGATTGGGTCTTACGTCGTGGCCGCGTTATTCCCCGGATTGGGTCTGTGGGTCAGGTCGGTGTCCTGGGGAACGATCAACCTGCCGATGGTGATGCTTGGTCTTCTGCTGCTCAATGCCGGTATGGGAGTCGAGCTGTCGGCCCTCAAGAAATTACGAAGCGACCCGCTGCTGCTTGTTTTCGGCCTGCTCGCGAACCTTGTGATACCGATTGTCTACATCGCGATGGTCATGCGCACGATGCGCTTCTGGCACAATCCCGATGAGGTGCAGAATATTCTAGTCGGGCTCGCGCTCGTCGCTTCCATGCCGATTGCCGGCTCGTCAACCGCCTGGTCGCAGAATACAAACGGCAATCTGGCCCTCAGTCTGGGGCTGGTGCTGGGTTCGACCTTTCTCAGCCCGTTGACAACTCCCATTGCCCTGCACGCGATCGGCCACATGACGATCGGCGATTACTCCGAGGATCTTCACGAACTGGCAGGCGCCGCCACCGGCTGGTTCCTGCTCATCTCAGTGATCGTGCCTTCAATTCTGGGAATCGTCTGCCGCCAGTTGATGGGCAAAGAGCGGGTCACCACCGGCAAGCCGTATCTTCGCCTTGCGAATTCGGCCATTTTGCTGTTCCTCAACTATTCAAACGCTTCGGTGTCGTTACCGCAGGCAATCTCAAACCCCGACTGGGACTTCCTGGCCGTCACCCTGGGAATTACGCTGCTTTTGTGCATCGTGGCTTTTTTCGCAGGCTGGCTTATCGCACTCCTGCGTCATTCTGATCAGGCCGATCAGATCGCCTTGATGTTCGGCTTGGGAATGAACAACAACGGCACAGGCCTGGTGCTGGCTTCGATGGCCTTGGCAGACCACCCGCGGGTTTTGCTCCCCATTATCTTCTATAATCTCGTGCAGCATCTTGTTGCTGGCACGGTGGGCCATCTCATGTTTCATCGCCCGGCTGAAACTTCCTGAAATGAGG